>JBDTIC010000193.1:0-12538 GCA_039936595.1 Ginsengibacter sp.
TAAGTCGTTCCAGGTAAAAAGCACGGCCAGGATCATCGCTACAAAAACGGCTACCCTTCCTATAACTACCTGTTTTTTTTCGTTGGCCTCCTTATTAATATATTTTTTATGGATGTCCAGTGTATAAATGGTGGAAATACTATTCACTTTACCCGCCAGCGAAGCTACGATTGCGGCGGTTAAAGCGGCTACAGATAAGCCTTTTAAACCTGATGGTAAAAATTCAAGAACCGCAGAATACGCACCATCCTTGCCACCAATTAACTTAGGTAAATATCCCTTAGAATATAACACATAGGCGGCAATACCAGGTAACATAACAATAACCGGCATTAATAACTTTAAAAATCCAGCAAATAAAATTCCTTTTCTTGCGGTATGCAGGTCTGCTCCCAGTGCGCGCTGGGTAATATACTGATTGCATCCCCAATAATTCAGATTAATGATCCAGATACCTGCGAGATAAGAAGCAATACCCGGGAAGGTGAGGTATTTATCCACTTCAAGTTGGGTAGAAGCTGCTGTAGGCTTAGGAAAAATCATCTTAAAATGTTCAGGTGCACTATGCATCAATACCTTAAAACCGGCTATAGCATTACTGCCCACCCCAAATTTTTCGCCAACGACTGTCAAAGCAATGTAAGTAGTTACTAAACCGCCAATTATTAAAACTGCTACCTGTATTACATCGGTGTATCCAATCACTTTCATACCACCTAATGAAATGACCAGTGCAAAAATCGAAAGCCCTATCATTATTACGTGAAGATATCCTCCACCGGTAATTCCATTAATGGCTAAAGCGCCCAGGTATAAAATGGAAGTAAGATTTACCAACACATATAGAAACAGCCAGAAGACCGCCATTATCAATGCAACGGATTCGTTATACCTCACCTTTAAGAATTGAGGCATGGTATAAATCTTGTTTTTCAAATAAACCGGTATAAACCATATCCCCACAACGATGAGGGCAATAGCAGCAATCCATTCATAAGCCGCTACTGCAATACCCAGGAAAAATCCTTCGCCACTCATACCGATGAACTGTTCTGCTGATATATTAGAGGCAATAAGTGACGCCCCTATCGCCCACCAGGTAAGTGTTCCTTCCGCAAGAAAAAATGCTTTTGCGTCATGTTCATTTCGTTTGCGTTTATTATAAATGTAATAACCATAAGATGCAACAATTATGAAATAGATAATAAAAACTGCATAATCGGTAACCGCAAAAGTTTTATTCATAAACAATTAATTTTTAGATATTAAAAATAGACTTTTTAAGTTGGTTGAAATGTTCGTGCTAATTAATATTTTGATGTGTGATAATTTTAAACTCTTAATTGAAGAATTATTCATAAAATGTTTCCCTTATTCTGATCTGATTTCTCAAAAGGCTGAGAGGAAATAGGGTTGAATCATTAAGATAAATTCATCAAGATTAAGGTTCGTCAACATAAAATAAAATGGATTTAGACGTTTCTTTCGAAATGATATCAAAAAAAATTATCCTCAATCGTCAAAATATTAATCAGTTAAATAACATGAGCCGTATTTAGTTTTTCGCAAAAGCCTGCAAAAAAGTTTAGCCTATCTATTCGCTACCTGGAAATACAAGTCATTCCATTTTAGTTGATTTTTAAATTCCCGTAATCTTGTGTCCTGATCTATAAAGACAGTTTCAATCGCTGCCATATCAGCAAAATCTTCGAGGTGTTCTGAAGTAAGATTTTGACTAAAGCAGGTATGATGGGCACCACCCGCCAGTATCCAGGCGGTGCAGGCTGTTGTCATATCCGGTTTGGGCTTCCACAACACTCTTGCGACGGGAAGTCTCGGCAATTCTTTTTGTGGAGAAACTGCTTCTACCTCATTAACTATTAAGCGAAAATGATTCCCCATATCAACGAGGGAAACATTCAACGCATCACCTCCCTTTACATTAAAAACCAAACGGACCGGATCTGCTTTGCCCCCAATACCTAATGGATGAATCTCACAGGAAGGTTTACCGTCGGCAATGGACGAACATATCTCCAGCATGTGTGACCCTAATACCATTTCATTTTGTGGCTCAAAGTGATAAGTATAATCTTCCATAAAAGAATTTCCACCTACAAGTCCGGTGGCCATTATTTTCATTGCTCTCACTAACGCAGCAGTTTTCCAGTCTCCTTCTCCGGCAAAGCCGTATCCATCAGCCATCAATCGTTGTGCCGCTATACCCGGCAGTTGGGCCATTCCGTGAAGATCCTCAAACGTATCAGTAAAGCCTTTGAAATGATGGTGTGTAAGGAAACTTCTCAGGCCAAGTTCTATTTTTGCGGCATCGCGTAAGGAGGCATGTTTTTCATTGCCTTTTTTAAGAACATCAGATAATTTATATTGGTTACTATATTTCCCGCAAAGGTGGTCAATTTCCGAGGCCTTTATTTTATTAATAACATCTACCAAATCACCTATACCGTATGTATTTACTGAATATCCAAACTGCATTTCAGCTTCTACCTTATCTCCATCTGTAACGGCAACATAACGCATGTTATCACCAAATCGGACGAATTTAGCACCTTGCCAATCGTGCCATGCTGCAGCCGCACGCGCCCAAGTATTGATGCTTTGATGCACTACATTACTGCTCCAGTGCCCGGTAATAACTTTTCTTCTTCTGCGCATTCGCGTCACCATGAAGCCAAACTCTCTGTCTCCATGTGCACTTTGATTGAGATTCATAAAATCCATATCAATCTCATTCCATGGTATATCGCGATTGAACTGCGTATGTAAATGACATAAAGGTTTTTGCAAAATTTTCAGCCCATTGATCCACATTTTGGCAGGAGAAAATGTATGCATCCAGGCAATGACACCAATGCAATCCTTATTTGTGTTGGCTTCTACAAACGTATTATAAATTTCGTCAGGTGTCTTTACCGTAGGTTTATATACGATTTTAACCGGGATGGTCTCTGACTCATTAAACGCGCTCACAATAATCTGCGAATGCTCCGCTACTGTTTTTAATGTTTCTTCTCCATAAAGATGTTGGCTCCCCGTAATAAACCATACCTCCTGTTGTTTAAATGTCTTCATGTTAATTCATGTCTTTTATTGTCCATAATAGCTGTCTTTTCCATGTTTACGCTCATAATGCTTTTTGATCAATGAGTCTTTCAATCGGAGCACATCAGCCTTTATACTTTCTGTTACAAAGGCCATGTGGGCTATTGATTCCAGCACTGCACTATTGTAAACGGCCTTATCCGCAGTTTTGCCCCATGTAAATGGCGCGTGATTACCCACCAATATCATTTCCATTTCTTCATAGCTGATATTCTTTTCTTTTAACGTGTTGATAATTTGAATGCCAGTTTGATATTCATAGTCACCTCGTATCATTTCATCGGTCATGGGTGCAGCGCATGGAATGTCAAATGTGGAATGATCAGCATGAGTGGTTCCGTAAAGCGGAATATCCCGAAGACTTTGCGCCCAGGCAGTAGCATAGCAAGAATGAGTATGCACTATACCCCCAATATATTCAAAATGCTGATACAACACAGCGTGTGTCAGCGTATCAGAGGAAGGTCTCAGTGTACCTTCAATTATTTTTCCCTTAAAATCAACGATTACCATTTTATCAGCAGAAAGTTCTAAATAGGGAACTCCGCTTGGCTTTATTGCAAACACTCCTTGAACTCTGTCGGCAGCACTGGCGTTACCAAATGTATAAAGCACCAAACCCAACTCAGGCAATTGCATGTTGGCTTTGTAGGCTAGTTGTTTTATTTCGTCGTATTTGCCCATGATATTAAAGAATAATGATTGCCTTGATAATTAATTCTAAAATACAATATTGACAAGGTAGTAATTAGCGCACCCGACTGACCTGGTCGGACGGGGGGTTAAATATTTTTATAGCTCCTTATTCAATTAAGGTTTAAAGCCGGTTAAAACTATAGCACACGCACCATTTCTATAAATAACAGTGCACTCATTTTTTTATCAAAAAATTTAATGGCGATACGTTCTGATAATCGTCAATAAACGAAATCACGTTATCATACTTCTCAAACTCCTCTTTTAAATGCATTGTAGTTATCACAACCGCCCTCATACCTGCATTTCTTGCCGCTTCCACTCCTTTGGGAGCGTCTTCAAAAACAAGACAATTTTCCGGATCGACATGCAATAGTTCAGCACACCTTACAAAAGTTTCGGGATCGGGCTTACTTGCCGTAACATCATCTGCACTTACAATTGCTTTAAAAAAATGATGAAGATGAAGATGGTCTAAGATAAAGTCAATATTAAAAGGTATAGCGGCTGTACCAATAGCCATTGGGACACCAGCATGTTTTGACTTTTCCAGAAATTCATTGAATCCTTTCAGAAGGGCAATGTGCGGCAAATAGCTCTGTTGATATCTTCTTTCTTTCTCCATAGATAATTCTTCAACTCTTTCAGACGGAAAATGACCTTCACCAAAAATCCTGTCAAGTACTTCACCATTCTTACCATACATCTGGACTTTGACTTCATCCCATGTGAGACCTGCATTGAGATCATTGTTCAAAATATCGTACCATGCGCGCGCATGATACTGCATGTCATCTATCATTGTTCCATTCATGTCAAAAATAAAAGCCCTTATCTCCATTCTTATAAATATTACGTTAGTTATTTCAGCGTTAAAACTACCACTGAAAAAGGAGGTATTTTCATATTGATACTATTATTTTTTAATGAGGCCCCGGTAAATTCTTTGGGTTCAATTTTATAAGGATTCTCAAAAGTATTATGATCCTGTACTTTTTCAGAGGTCAATATTCTCCCGGTAACTTTATTACCATTCATTCCATCTATATAAATCGTTACATTTTCCTGCGTATGTGCATTAATGTTGGTAATCGAAATGTGAATTACCCCGGACGAATCTTTTGAGGCTGACGCTGATAACGATGGAAGCTCATTATTCCCCAATTTATAATCATCCGTGATCAGCTTTAAAGGCAACAAAGTGGCGTTCTGATGGACATTGTACATTTCCATGACATGATAGGTAGGTGTTAGTACAATTTTTTCTTTACTGGTTAAAATAACTGCCTGCAATACATTGATCGTTTGAGCAAGGTTGGCCATTCGCACCCTGTCTGCGTGGTTGTTGAATATGTTTAATGTGGCTCCTGCAATCATGGCGTCCCGCATAGTATTTTGCTGAAACAAAAATCCGGGATTGGTGCCGGGTTCTACATTATACCAGCCGCCCCATTCATCCACAAACAAAGCAATCTTTTTTTGGGGATCATACTTATCCATTATTGCAGCATGTTTTGTCACTAACTCTTCCATTTGCAAAGCAGACTTCATAATGTCAAAATATTGCTGCTCTGTAAAGTCAGTGGCTGAACCTTTATTTTTCCAATCAATAATTGAATAGTGATGCAAGCCTACGCCATCAATCAGGTTGTGCGGTACATCACGCATCATAACCTCTGTCCAGTGGTAATCTGCATCACTAGCTCCTGAAGCGATACGATACAAATGCCCGTCTTTGATCCAGTTGGTCATAAATGTAGCATATCTCCTAAAAACATTTGCATAATATTCGGCCGTCATGTTTCCCCCACAGCCCCACGCCTCGTTGCCTATCCCCCAATATTCAACATGCCATGGCTTATCTCTTCCATTTTGCCGCCTCCAATCTGACATAGGGCTTTTTCCATCAAAATTTACGTATTGCAACCATTCGGAAAACTCCTGTACGGTGCCGCTGCCAACATTACCTGACAGGTAAGGCTCGGCCCCCAACTCTTCACACATGTTCAGGAAATTATGTGTACCAAAACTATTGTCTTCTGTAACACCTCCCCACCATGTATTTACCATCGAGGGCCTCTTACTCCCGGGGCCTACCCCATCTTTCCAATGATAGGTATCCGCAAAACACCCACCCGGCCATCTCAATACGGGAATCTTCATTTTACGCAATGCGGCAATTACATCATTCCTTACACCTTGTGTATTAGGAATGATTTTGTCAGTATCGCCCACATAAAATCCATCATAAATACAGCGGCCTAAATGTTCGGCAAAGTGGCCATATATATTTTTATTGATCCTGACTTTTCCATTAGCAGCGTGGATCATTATTGTATTCTGCGATGAGACGAACAAAAACGAAAATAAAAGCAGCAGGAGTATTAATTTTTTCATAATGAATTATTTTTGTCTAACAATAAATGCCTTAAAAAAATATAGTATGTTAAAAATGTAGGAAGCATAAATATAGTATTTTATTTATTAGTGTATAATGTACATTTATTTATCCAGCCCTGCGTCCTTGGTCTGAATGTGAAACCTTTTAACGAATTTAACAGTCAGGGTGTGCCAGGTAAAGTCGAAGCTGAAACCTCAGAATATCTTACCTTTACTCCATGAAAAAGAAAATCATTTTTTATTCCGTATTCCTGGTTGCATTAGTAGGGTTGTTTTATATTCTGCTATCATTTACAAAAGGCTTTTTTGACGTAAAGCTTCCTGTGATGAGTTATGTACAGGATTTTTCTTTTGTTGACCAGGATGGAAAAATAGTCACTAATAAAAACATAGAAGGTAAAGTTTATGTAACTGAATATTTTTTTACAACCTGTAAAGGAATTTGCCCAAAAATGAATGCCAATATGAAAGGCGTATATGACAAATTCAAAAATGATAAAGGCTTTGCGATCATCTCTCATACCTCTATGCCGGAAACAGACTCAGTTCCTTTGCTAAAAGCGTATGAGGAAAAAATGATTGGTGCAAACCCTCATTTTGCTTCCCAGTGGTATTTCGTAACCGGCGATAAAGATTCTTTATATAAAATGGCGCGCCAGAGCTACTTATTGGATAACGAAAAAAATAACAGTATCAACATTGAAGAGTCTTTTATTCATACACAATTTTTTGCTTTGGTAGATAAGCAGGAAAGAGTGCGGGGCATCTATGATGGTCTTAAGCCCGTCGAAATAGCCCGGCTGGACAAGGACATTCAAACCTTATTGAAAGAAAAAGATTCTTGAAATTGTCTTTAATAAAAATACCTGAATGGATACCGTTTCGTTTAAAGAAAGTATAACTGCGAATAAGCCACCTGATGAAGCATCGCTTTATTTAAAAGCTTTATGGTATGATGCAAAAGGTAATTGGGATATGGCACATACGCTGATCCAGGATGCTGAGGACAACAATGCATCATGGATACATGCTTACCTGCACCGTAAGGAAGGAGATATTGGCAACGCTGGTTATTGGTACAGACGCGCGGAAAAAAGGATGCCGGATATTTCTTTGGAAAAAGAATGGGAAAATATTGTTGCCGATTTAATCAATCACGATTAAGAAAATCGTCTGTTGTTATAAAATGGAGGATATTGAGTTACAATTTACCTCTAATAAATCCTACGATATCTTTTACCAGCTCTTTATTTATCGGCATCGAGCTATCGGTATAGGTTTTTTGCTGATTTTCACAATTAGCTCCCGCGTCTTTTAAAGTATGCGACATCGATAGTATAATTTCTAAAATAGTTTGCTTATTAGCCTTATGAAGACTTTCAGCATCTTCAATCTTTACCTGTATGTCACAACTGCCCTGTAGAATAAGTATAGGACAACTTAATTTTCGAATTTCGTTTTCAGGAGAATATTTTAACCACGAAATCATATACGGCTGCACTGATTTCCTGAAAAGCGGCGATAATATTTCAGGAATACCATCAACCTGCTTTCCACTTTTTAATTGATCAAATATTCGCGGAATTTGTAGTTTAACCGAATCAGGTATAGGTTGCTTTCGCATCTGCTCTTCTAATATTACATCGATAGGCCTCCCCGCACCTGCTACCGAAATAAATCCCTGTACTTTTCTTTTTTGGGAAGCAATTAAAGCGATTAATGAACCTTCACTATGGCCGATAAAATAAATATTGTTGAATTGCAATGTATCGTGGAAGTAATCAAATATCTTTTCAAGATCACTGATATAGTCATCAAAACGCAAGCTATCTTCTCTAATATTTCCAGAGGCACTTTTTGCTACTCCACGCTTATCATATCTAAAAGTTGCAATGTTTTGAGAGTCCAAAGACCAGGCAAGCATTTTATAAGCGTTAGTCTGCACACCCAAACCATTGCCATCCCGGTCTGTAGGGCCTGAGCCCGCAACTATAATCGCTAATTTTTGACGATTACTTTTTGACAATAACGTGCCGGAAATGATAATACCTGGCATTGTGTTAATAGAAATCTGTTGTTCACCGGGATGAAGTGTGATAGTATTTTCCTTATTATTATTTTCTTTTGTGTGAGAAAAGTTTAGCGGTATTTGATTGCCCCCCTGTTGCCATATACCTGCAATAGAATCGTTACTAATAAATTTACCTTTATAAGAGCCATTGATCATTTTCATAATAAGATGCACGCTATCTTCATCGGCTTTAATCTCGCTAAAAGGTAAGTTGTTTGCATTTTGTTTAGGGCTGCTCCAATTCCCATTTATAGAGCCGGTAGTGCCGTTGTAAAAATGAAATAAGATAGGTATGTGGCTTCCCTGAACATCAATTTTTCCGGTCCAGTTGCCTACAATCTTTTGAGAAAATACGGATGAAAAAAATAAACACAAAATGCAAGTGGATAGAATTTGTCTCATTCAATTAAAATTTTTTCTTCAGAAAGGAGGGACGTCACGAGCTGAAATAGCAATCATTATTACTAAATGCTGGTCTCTTTATCTAACACCCACTAATTCCCAAATACCTTTTTTAAAACATTTGTTACTCTGCCTGCCGGATTTTTCCTGATGTTAATTTCTTCCTGTGCTACATAATGAAAAATACCGTCTAATGCTTTTGATGTCACATAGCTACTTATATCCGTATCGACAGGTGTTGAGGAAAATCGATTATAGGCTGTAAATAGATCTTTCCAATATTTGGTAGCATCCACTTTCTGTAGAGATTCTTCAATCACCGGTTTGAACGAACCGGTTAATTCACTTGTGGTGGTTTTTCTCAAATAACCAGTAGCCGAAGTATCTGCACCTCGTAAAATATTCAAAGCATCTGTTACAGTCATTTGCTTGATAGCTGAAAGAAAAATAGGGGCAGCCGCTTTGGAAGCGTCTTCTGCAGCACGGTTCATACTCAGTACGGCATTATCTACTAATTTACCCATGCCCAACATTCTCAATTTACTTTGTACTTCCTGGACTTCTTTTGGCAATAAAATTTTGACAGCGGCATCTTTAAAGAACCCATCTTTTACAGAAAGCTTGTCACTGCTTTTCTCAGCTCCAAGTGAAAGGGCCTCTTTCAAACCAGAAACAATTTCAGCACTTGATAGTCCACCCGATGATGAAGAATTTTTTGATAGAATTGATCCCGCTTTTTTAAATAGACCTCCTAATTTATTAGAAGAATCTTTTTGGGCGGATAGTGAAAAGCAGAAAAAAAGTAATGCAGAAAACACGATTGATTTTTTCATAGGAATTTTTAGTATTCATTTAATATCCAAATATAAATGCTATTGTGGATTTGTTCTTTGGTTTTATTGTTAAAGTGATCAATTGTTGAGGCACGGTATTTCTAAACAAATAATAGGCTTCACAACTTCATAAAAAAAGGTTAATACGGACCCGTTATGCAGCGCTTTAATTGAATAAGATATCTGTTAAGCAGGTGCAATAACTACATTTGTATACAATTGAAGGTATTTTTGTTTCATAACCTATTTATAATATCATGAGGTTTTTCTTAAATTTTATTTTCCTGGTTTTTTCTTGTCCTCTATTTTCTTTCGCGCATAACGATACCACCAACATTCCGATAAGCCGTCAAATATTTCATGAAAGGATCATCGCCTGGCAAAAGCGTGCTGATAAAGTGGATGGCCGATTGGATGGCTTAGTAAAAGTAAGTGGCAACCCTGATATTAATTTGCAGGTTACCGATGCTCTTATCAGAAAAATAAATGTTTTGCGCAATAACATAGAGTCTAACAGCAACCTGCCTACCAATAATGATAAGGTAAGATACCTCCGTGATATTGAGGTTTTGTTAGAAAAATTTATTAATAGCTGGAAAGAGTATACTATCAATCCTTCACTGGCTCCCCAGTTAATTTCCAATTTTCAGGAAATAATGCTCGCCGATATCAATGGCGAAAGCATGGCGCCTCTGATACAAAAAGCGCCTTACGAAATTGGACTGATCAATGCTTCTATTTTTCAAGAAAATTCTGGTTACAAGGCAAGTCACATTATATTATTCAGAAAGTTTTGCTCATTGCATCCAGATAAAATCCTTGCTAACATAGGGCCTTTTACAGAAGAACCCTTTGCCGATACGCTGGTAATTGAAGCTTTTAACAATAGTCCCAGCCAGTTATATTCTTATGCACAATCAGCAAATAGTAGTCAAGGCAGGCTGATCAGACGAATAGAAGATCCACGTATAAAAACAGTAGTAAAATTAAGTACACAAAACAGGGCTCTTTTTTATTTTCCCTTTCTGGATGATCTTATCAGTGGCCGGCAGATTACTGAGGATATTTCTAAGGTAGTAGGAACATCAGAACGGGGTTACGATAGTGTGGGCTATTATAGTTTACTGGTAAAAACAGAAATCCAATATTATGCGCGGCTGGTAAAAGGAGATACCCCTGTAGCTATGTTGGGAGCCAATGGGCTTGTAGATATGCTCAAGGCGAGGGCACTTCAGCACTTTATTGATCCAATCAATGGATTACACGAAAATCCAAACCCTGCAGTTCGTTTCAGGGCAATACAACCTCTAAGTCCACAGGAGCTTTACTACATGATGGTGTTAGGTGAAAATGATATTTATACCTCAAGTTATAAATATAGCTTCGACAGGATGATACAAAAAATGGGGCCAACCCCGCATGGCGACTCACTATTAATCTCATTGAACTTCGACCGTTTTAAGAAGTTTATAAAAATGGCTGCTGGATACAATAAACTGGACCAATTTTTAAAAACTATGCCTGAAAATTCAGAAAAACTAATGCAAGCTTTTGTATCCAGGTTAGAGACAAGTGGTACTCTTGAAGATGCCGTGGACGTAGCTGATTCTTATGGAAGTATTACTGATCCAAAACTTCAGCAATCTATGTTGCAAAATATTATATGGAATGAGCAGAGATGTCTGAAAGAAAACAACCAGAGAGGGCAAAAAATTTACAGTCTGCTGAAAACTATTTTCTTATCTGCCGATCCTAAAAATGGCATTGACCTTTCTAAAGAAATTGGGATACCACCCATATATACTATGGATTACAATTATCTTTCCGATGACTCGGGACGTATTATTGAACAGGTATTTTTCTACGGAGATACCGATGGTAAACAGTCTTATGCAAATTATCTTACTTCTTTTCCTTCCAGCGAATGGAGCATTGATCGCAAAAAAGAATGGATTGAAATAAAATCCTTAAAAGGAAAGCCTATCTGGATATTTGCCAACTTACCTTTGGATAATGGTACCTATAAAGATTCTATTGCTCAGAAGCACATGGGAGATTACCTCGATTCAAAAGGCCTGAGGCCAACTATTGTGATACATCGGGGGCATAGTTATCATTTGCCTTATACAATCAGGCAACTTCCTGAAAGTGCAAAAATTATAATGCTTGGATCATGCGGTGGCTATCAAAATCTTAAAACCATTTTGCAATATGCGCCGGAAGCACACATCATTTCTACCAAGCAAACTGGAGCTATGAATGTAAATAAACCTATTATCGATGCACTTGATAACACGCTCAGAAGCGGTCAAAATATCGATTGGAGACAGATGTGGACCAATCTTACTCTTTCTTTTAACAAAGGTTCTAAAGACCTTCGGGAAACATTTGAAGACTACATCCCACCTCAAAAAAATCTGGGAGCCTTATTTATAAAAGCCTACAATAAAGAGGGAGGCGGGGATACTGAAAATTAAATCAGCTGTAGGTGTTTATTATTCTTAACCAATCCGTTCAACCGAATTCAATTTATACTGTGCTCCGGATCATCTGTGAGATGAGCGGGTATAATTCTCGTAAATCAGTATAATCCGATACTTTTCGGATCGTGGTACAAACATTTGAGATTAAGCTCAAATCAAAAATCCATTACCTTGTTTGTGCCATTATCCAGGAACTTGTTGATCTTTCCGCGTTCCACCTAAGGGCCGGTAAAATGCTACTCAAAGAGGTTCGACAATACAAAATTCCTGTTCCAAGGTCAATGAGCTTTCATAAAGGACCTTAAAGAAATCTTTTCCATAACAGGAATAAAAAAACATAAAGTTTTCTGTTCTCTCCTGCAATCCATCGTTGGGGAATAAAATAGAAAAAAGCTTACTTACCTGTTTTATTTGATCAGCATATTTTCTTTTTTCTGCCCTCAGCATCTTTTTTTCTAAAACAGATAAGGCTTTAATGTGCCGGGTTTCTAACGCAGCCGTGTGTTGCTCCAATGTAGTATCAATTTGCT
>JBDTIC010000194.1:0-13784 GCA_039936595.1 Ginsengibacter sp.
TCATTTAAAGTATCAATAACGGGAAGATTAAATTTCAAGCCTATATTATAATCGTTGATGTCGTGTGCGGGAGTAATTTTTAATATCCCGGTTCCAAAATCTTTATCTACATATTCATCAAAAATCACAGGTACTTCCTTATTGATTAATGGAACAATTACCTTTCTATCTTTCAAATAATCATAACGTTCATCATTAGGATTGGCACATACTGCCACGTCACCCATGATAGTTTCTGGTCGCTGCGTTGCAATTACAACATACCCAGGGTCTGAAGTTTCGGAAACCCCTCCTTCGGGAGCATTTAGGGGAAATTCATATTTTATATAATACAACTTCCCCGTCACATCTTTATACTCTACTTCTTCATCGCTCAATGCAGTCTTTGCAACGGGATCCCAGTTGATCATCCTGGCGCCGCGATAGATCAGTCCCTTATTATAGAGATCTACGAAAACTTTAATGACCGCTTTATAATAATGCGCGTCCATAGTAAATGAAACTCTATCCCAAGCCACACTACACCCGAGTTTGGCAATCTGCCCATAGATAATATTCCCATATTTTTCTTTCCATTCAAAAGCATATTTTAAAAACTCTTCTCTCGATAAGCTCTTCTTATCAATCCCTTTTTCCCTTTTCAGCATCTCTACCACTTTTGCTTCTGTAGCAATAGAGGCATGGTCGCTTCCTGGTACCCAACATACATTGAATCCGCTCATCCTCGCTTTCCTGGCTAAGATATCCTGCACTGTTTCATTGAGGGTGTGACCCATGTGAAGTACTCCCGTTACATTAGGCGGTGGAATCACGATGGTAAACGGCGGCCGTTGATCAGGTGTACTGTCAAAATATTTTTTTGACAGCCAGTGTTTGTACCATTTATCCTCAACCGTTTCGGGTGTATAATTTTTACTTAGTTCCATATATTTAATAAATAAATTTATCGTTCGCAAATGTAATACAAACATGGTTTAGTACCTTGCTAACTAATTTAGTTAACCTCATTTTTTAACCCTCTTGTTATACGCAATTGTAGATATTGAAACTACCGGTGGCTATGCCGCAGCTAATGGAATTACAGAGATCGCTGTTTTTGTATCTGATGGCAGCCAGGTATTACATCAGCTTCATACACTGCTAAATCCTCATTATACCATTCCCAGGTTCATAGAAACCATGACCGGCATCACCAACGAGATGGTGGAATATGAGCGGGATTTTAAAAGCATTGCCGATGAGCTTTATGAATTATTACACGATAAGATTTTCGTAGCGCATAATGTCAACTTCGATTATTCATTTATAAAACATCATCTTTTACAATCCGGCTATGACCTGAACTGTAAGAAATTATGCACGGTACGTCTTGGCAGAAAAATACTGCCGGGGCTAAAGGGTTATGGCCTGGGAAAGATATGTGGCCACCTTGGTATTGACATTGAAGGACGTCATAGGGCCAAAGGAGATGCGGCTGCTACGGTTCAACTCTTCCACCACCTGTTGCAAAACGATACCGATAGTCATATTCAAACGATGTTAAAGACCGGCAGCAAGGAACAATTTTTACCTCCCAATATCGCAGCTGCTGAAGTAAAAAAGTTGCCTGCTACGCCCGGCGTTTATTATTTTCATGATAAAAAAGGGAAAGTCATTTATGTGGGGAAAGCCAGGAACATCAATAAAAGAGTAAACAGTCATTTTTCCAACAATAAATCCAATAAGCAAAAACAGGAATTCTTAAAAAAGATCTATCATATTACTTACCAGGAAACTGCTACTGAGCTGATGGCTTTTATTCTTGAGAGCGTCGAAATTAAAAAACTATGGCCGGAGCAAAACCTCAGCCAGAAAAGATTTGAGCAGTTATATGCTTTGTATTCTTTTGAAGACAGCAAAGGACTTCTACGCTTATGTATTGAAAAAAAGAAAAAGAATTTAAAAGCCCTGTATACATTCAGCTATCTTACTGAAGGATACGAATTGCTCAGAAAGCTCGTTGACCAGTTTGAATTATGTCCCAGGCTTTGTTTCTTGCAGGCCGTGAATGTTGAATGTCAGTCTCTGGCATCAGGAAAATGTAAAGGTGCGTGCGAACAAAAAGAATCTTCGTACGAATACAATACCAGAATAAGTGAATGTATTCATTATCTCGAAAATCAACTTCCCACTTTTGCGCTCGTTGAAGACGGATTAGCTGAAAATGAACAAAGCTGTATTTTAATAGAAAAAGGGAAATTTTATGGTATGGGAATGTTGTCCCGGGACATAGACATCCTTGAAGTAGAGGATGTGAAACACTGCCTCACAGCCTATGCTGAAAATGAATACATAAAGAGCATGGTTTTTCAATATGCGGAAAGATATCCTTATAAAAAAATAACCTTTAAGGAATCAGTTGTTTCAATAAGGTATTAAACGCATCTCTTGAAATAAATTCAGCGCCGAGACTTTCGAGATGAGGCGTATAAACCTGGCAGTCGATTAATTCAATTCCATTGTTTTGCAATACTTCTATCCATTTTATAAATGCAAACTTGCTTGCGTTACTCTTATTAGCGAACATGCTTTCACCAAAAAATACTTTTCCCATCAGTACTCCATACAGGCCGCCCACCAATTCATTATTTTGCCACGCCTCTGCGCTATGAGCAAATCCTTTTTTAAATAAATGGTGATAGGCATCTTCTATTTCATCGCTGATCCATGTGCCGGCATCTTCCGGCCTTTTAATCATTCTGCAATTATGTAGTACCTTAGGAAAAGCCTTATCCATAGTAAATTTAAACTGGTGCCTGTTCAACACATTTCTCATACTATGGCTGATTTTCAATTGGCCGGGAAATAAAACAAAACGTGGATCCGGAGAATGCCACTGAATGATCTCTCCGGGATTATACCAGGGAAAGATGCCTTTTTTATAAGCATTCAGCAAAGTACCTGTAGAAAGGTTTCCCCCTGTGGCCACAAGTCCATTTTCATCAGCAATATTTGTGTCAGGAAAATCATAAACAGCTCCTTCGTCCTCCATAAAAGATGATTAAAAATAAAAAGTGTTCAGGAAATTATCTTTCTGAAAGTTCTTCTACCGTAGCACCGATGCCACGTTCGGTGATGGCATCGCACATAGGTTTTAATGTGTTGTACGCACCTTCTTTTACCGCATACTTACCTTTGGTATGAATGATCATCGCGGACTGCTCAGCCTGTTCAGGAGAGTGATCGCATATTTCCATTAAAGTGGTGATGACCCATTGAAATGTATTAACCTCATCATTCCAGACTACCAATTGACAATTATTACCATCATCAACCATCAAATCAGTCTGTTCCGCTTCAACGCTAAATGGTTTTGTCATATTCATAATTATTCTTTTGCAAAAATACAATATTTAAAATTTCAACCGTTTCGCGTATAAAATGGAATTTTAGTTTAAAGTTATTTATTCTTTGAAGCTATTGAGGCGAGCTTCATAGGAAACTGGTTCCATGTCTCAAACATTCGACTATACGGGTTATACAGATCTTATACCCTATCAAAATGCATAAATGAATTATATTTTTTTTTAAGGAACGACGAGTATTTGATCTAAATGGCATCGTGATCATAGAGTATAAAATAGATTGGTAGTTTTTTTGCAGTATACCGGCAAAAACTCAATATGACGAAAAAGTTCTCTTTTAAGAATATCTGGGAAGTATTGAAAAACTCGTTTACAGGGTTTGCTGACGATAGAGTGATGACAATGAGTAGTTCACTTGCCTACTATACTGTTTTTTCTATGGCGCCTTTACTCATCATTATCATTTCCCTTAGCGGTATCTTTCTCGGACAGGATGCAGCGGAAGGTAAAGTTTACGAACAGCTTACATCGTTCGTTGGTTCAAATACAGCTTCACAATTGCAGGAAATGATAAAGAATGCCTCGCTTTCAGGAAAAAGCAAAATAGCAGTCATTATCGGTGTTATAACCCTGATAATTGGTGCGACTACAGTCTTTTCACAAATCCAGGATTCCATTAATTCCATTTGGGGACTTAAGCCAAAACCTAAAAAAGGATGGCTGAAGTTTCTTAAAAACAGGTTCCTGTCATTTTCTATAATTATCGGCCTTGGATTTTTATTACTTGTTTCATTAGGCATTTCTGCCCTCATTGATGGTTTTAGTGATTTACTCAGGGCCTATTTTCCACATGTAACGGTTGTCGTTTTTTATATTATCAATATTGTTATTACATTGGCAATTATAACTTTAATCTTCGGCACTATCTTTAAAGTACTCCCCGACGCAAAAATAAAGTGGAAGGATGTATTGGTAGGATCGCTTGTAACTGCCCTACTTTTTATGCTCGGTAAATTTGGAATTTCTTTTTACATCAGCAAAAGCCAGGTGGGAAGTACTTATGGCGCAGCAGGCTCGCTTGTAATTTTGTTGCTTTGGGTATATTATTCTTCAACGATACTTTATTATGGTGCTGAATTCACTAAAGCATACGCCGTGAAATTTGGATCGGCCATTCATCCTGACGATTATGCTGTTACTACAAAAACGGTGGAGATAGAATCAGGAAACCAGTCTATCCAGGAAAAAGAAAAGGATAAAAAGAGACCCGACTGATAATACTCAACATTAACTCATTGCACCCGAATGATAAAAGCGGTCCTATTTTCTCCTACACCAAAGTGAGTCGAAAGGCACGTAAAAGTAGCGGTTACAATCGAAATAATATTGCTTCACTTAGAGTGTGTTCAAGCTCATGAGCTGTAACGAGACCTTGTCAGGATTTCCGTTCGTCTATATTTCTATAATAAGATGAATACCTGGCTATTAATTAGGGATATACGAACTATTATACACCTTTTCTATTTTGGCAAATAAAGATCTACTTGAGGATGCATCGTATAAAGCCTGTACTTTGCCCCATCGTAAACTAGAATCGGGCTGGAATGGTCACCTTTAACGATCGGGTTCCTATCATATTTAGTCCAATGAATTAAATCCGTTGAAACGGCTACATTAGAAGTCCACTCAACGGCCGTCGCCATCGGCCTGGAGGAAGCGTGATAATAAAGGAAATATCTGTTTTTGTATTTGACAACCTGGTTTGCGGCAACCGCTCCGGCATCATATTTTTCAGGCCCCTTTCTTATAACCGGCGAATCCTGAACATTTGTCCAGGTTTTGTGATCCTTCGATTCAGCCAGCCAAATCCCTTCATCATTACGTTCATAAAACAGATACCACTTACCATTTTCAATCCAAACAGTGGGTGTTCCATAAGGGCCCGGAATAATTTCTCCATTCGTTTTTTTAATAGTCAAATCTCCTTTTTCAATCCAATGTATGCCATCTCGCGAGGTAAGTAAATGCGCAATATCATTTTCTCCTTCTGCATACATAAAATATTCTCCTTTATTTTTGATAACAAACATATCCTCAGTCCACTTTTCTTTAAATATGGGATTGCCGGGGTGTCTGGCCCATTCGATTCCGTCCTTCGACGTGGCATATCCCAAAAATTTTTTTTCGCTTTTTTTAGGATTGTATCCAGTGTACCACATTTTGTAAAGCCCATTTTCAAAGAGAATAAAACCACGTTCACGAATTTCTTTATCCCAGGTATCTATGCCTGTGCCCGAAAAAACCGGGTTGCCTTTGTAAGAATTAAAGTTTACAAACTGGCTTGGAAATTCTCTCTGAGCTAGCTTTTCAGCTCCAGACTTTTCTATGTTTTTATAGCTTACGAAGGATAATATCAGTAATGAGATTCCGAAGGGGATGACTCTTTTCATGTTTCACATTTTAAAGTTAACTAAGATTATTTTGTGTTGAAGAATGCCCTTAATTCTCAATTTAGCATTCTTCTTATACTTTAAAAAATATCTTCTTTTTGTACAACCAATAGCATAACCCCCACTCCATTGCGAATACAACAAGAGAGGCAACAACATTAACCGCCTGTTGCGCTAACCCCGTGGGCGAAATAACACCGTTGACAATTGCATAAATATAATCATACAACCAGCGACTAACCACTATCTCAAAAAAGATATAAATGAAAATGGAGTTCATGCCGACTATGATAAAAAAATCAAGAAATCTTTTATGTTTTAATACGTCAATCCACCAATACAAAAAAGCCAATCCTAATAAACACCAACCTCCGGAAGCTAAAGTAAATGAAGTGGTAGCAATACGTTTTATAATTGGCGTAATGCCAGCCCAATCGAGAGTGAAACCCAATAACAATAGAACGACTCCAAGAATAAGAATTCTTTTGATCTTACTATTATCATCGGCTGGCGTAAGAAGCCATTTACCCGCAACTGCACCCCAGATCGTATGTGCCGCAGTAGGAATACAATTGATAGCTACCCATCCATCCGGGTTAATTTTATTCATCAAAACAAGGTCTAGGTAATTTCCAAAATTATGCTGATCGGTAAAGGGTTGATCGAAACCCGGCACGTTTGTAAGACGATAGAGAATGGCAGTAAGAATCAATAAGCCAACGCTGAACAACAATTGATAACTTGTTTTCCATCTGAAAATAAAGAAGGCAACCAATAAAGTAAATGACAATTGAGTAAGCACATCCCAGAGTTCGAAAGATAAATGATCACCCCTGACTGCATAATCTAATACGCCCCAGAAAAACAGCCAACCGCTTCTGCGCACTGCTTTTCCTGCCTGTTTACTCCACGGAATACCGTGTGCCGTTTGCTTAAACAACGAGAAGGCCATAGCTACTCCGGCAATGAACATAAAGCCAGGCTGTATCAGATCCCAAAAATGAAGTCCATGCCAGGGATGATGGGTAAACTGATTGACCAGAGGAAATATAAAGGTGCCGTTTGTTATCTCACCAAGATGATCGTACAACCGGGTACTTTCCAGCATTAACAAAACCATGATGAGGCCTCTGTAAAAATCCAGAGAGGTAAGCCGCACTCCTTTTGCAGCTACTTTTGCCAGCTCACCCTTATTTGAAGAGATACTTCCGGAAAGGACAGTCTCATCCTGGTAATCATTTGAAGATTCATTGCTGTCAGATACCATTTAAAAAAAATTTTGATTGTACATTGGATGTTAATTAACCCGATGGTTCAATAACCGCTGTTTTGAACTAATTTTTCATTTTTATCCATCTCATATTTAGGGATTGGGTATAAATAATTTTGCTCATAAAATTTCCTATCCTGAAGCACAAAATAAGAATAGCTAAATGTCCCGGATGGTGATTTCTCTATGTTAACTCTTTTTAATGGCTGATTCTCTGTTTGCATAGCTATTTTCCATCGACGCACATCAAAAAAACGGTGCCCTTCAAAACAAAGTTCAATTTCACGCTCTTTCTGAATTGCCTGGAGCAAATTTGCTCCGGAGGATAAAACAAACGGCATATTTACACTATTTCTGCCACGAACCAGATTTAAATACTTGCGTGCAGTGATTTCGTCACCCAGGTGATAAGCAGCTTCAGCATAATTTAGGTAAATTTCTGCAAGCCGGAATATAACCCAGCTTTGATCTGTGCCTATAGCTTCATCTATAGGTTCTTCTTCATTTGCATATTTTCTCCAGTTATATCCCGTAAGACTGGCATTCCAATTTTCTATTGAGCTTTGCGGACTATCAAATCCACCTACGAAAGACTGATAAGCCCTGCCCCGGAACTGCGCTCCGTTAAAAAGAATATCCGCATAGAACCTGGGATCCCTGTTTAAATAAGGGTTTGCAGGATCATAGCCTGACCCTGTTTCCAAAATTGCTTTTCCGTTTTTCATTTCAAATTCATCTACTAAGTGTTGAGATGGAGTGTAGGAAGACCAGCCGTGGTAACCATTTGGTCCGATCATAACATTCAAATAACTCTCAAAACTTCCAAGAAAACTATTGCTGGTAGCGTTTATATTATATGATAGAATAATTTCCGGATTAAATTTCTCGAGAAAAATTTTTGTATAGTCAGCTCCCTGGTATAATGAATACGTTCCCTGATCAGCCAAATCAATTAACGCTTTTGCAGCATTGGCAGCAGCCTCCCACTTATCCTGGTCATTAGTTGGATTATTAAGTGGGCTCGCTGCATAAAGTAATGCCCTCGATTTTAAAGCCAGGGCGGCTCCTTTAGTAACTCTGCCAACGTCACTTCCACTATAATTAACGGGCAACATCTCAGTTGCCTCATCCGACTCCTTTATTACAAAATTCATACATTCATCATATGAATTGCGGGGTACGGTATAGGTAGAATCAGATAATGTGTAGACTTTAGTGATCAAAGGAACTCCGCCATAACGGGATATAAGATCAAAATAACACCATGCACGAATAAATTTCATTTCTCCCGTTAGACGCTTTTTCATATCAGAATCTCCGGTTACCGCATCAATATGCTCAAAAAAGGTATTGCAATCCCTGATGAAGCCATAGTAGCCACTCCATACATCCATAGACAGATTATCAGGAGTCACCTGGCCCAAATTAAATAACCATACATTCTCATAATCCCATTGGCAATAACCTTCATCTGCTGCTGCTGTAAGTCCTGATCCACTGGAAATAACCTCCTGATCGTAAAAGAAATGCGGAAGTGCCCGATACTTAGAATTTACAAACGTCTCTACTAATCTTAAATTTGACCAGACATCCTCTTCAGAGTATGCATTTAAAGGATTCTTATTCAGAAAATCTTTCTTACAGGAACTCATGTTTATCAACATGAGGAAGAAAAGTCCGGTATATGATAAAATCCATATTTTGTTTTTCATTTCATTCATTTTTGAGATTATTAGATTAAAGAGAGATACGAACACCCGCGTTAAATACCCTGATTTGTGGATAATAGCTACCACTTACTTCATTTAATTCCGGATCGTAATCTTTTATTTTACTGAAGGTAACCAGGTTGAATCCGCTAATAAATATCCCTAAATCCTGCAACTTTAATCGCGATAGAAGCGGGTTTGGAAAAGTATAAGATAATTCTGCTGATTTAATGCGTATGAATTCTGCATTCCTTATCCAGAAGTCAGATTGCAGGTTATTTCTTGAATCTGTTCTGTCGAAAGAAGCCGGCATGATACCGCCGGGGTTCATTGCGGTCCATCTGTCTTTAAACATCCATATCGGTATAGTGGTATTATCATCGATTTGTTGTGGAAGAATAACTTCAGCCGCTTTCCCCTGACCCTGCAATAAAATGTTTAATCCGATCCCTTTATATTTAAATCCCAACGTAATACCATATACGTTCATCGGTGTAGGGCTTTCATAAATCCTTACTCTATCGTTTGAGGTAATTTCACCATCTTTATTTACGTCAATATAGCGAATATCGCCAGGCATAGCACCAGGCAGATGTACCGAAGCATCTACTTCTGCCTGGGTTCGGTAGATCCCGTCGGATTTATAGATTAACCATGAGTCCATTGGATGACCCTGAATCTTTTGCCAATCGGCAATATTTGTTGCTTCATCCATATATACTACTTCATTTTTCGCGTGTGTGAAATTGAAACCAATGCTGTAAGAAAAGTTCTTATTAATAGCCTGCTGGTGTGAAATTGACAATTCATAGCCTCGATTATTTACTTTCCCTATGTTTTCGTCTGGTAAATTAGTGCTGTTTAATCCCGTACTTGAAGGTATAGACGCATTACGAGGTAGTAAAATATTCCTCCTTTTAGAAATGAAATAATCTGCATTCAGATTAAAAAGTCCATTCCAAAACGACGATTCAATCCCAACGTTCTTAGTATCTGCTATCTCCCATGTTACATTAGGATTCGGTACCACACCAAGAGAAAGCCCCGAAACCCTATCTGACCCGGAGCCAAAATAATAACCTGCATCAGGGTTAAACTGGAGTAAATACTGGTAAGCTGCTATTTTATCATTACCTAATTTACCCCACGATGCTTTTAGTTTTAATTCATTTATAAACGATACATTGTTTTCAAAGAATGATTCTTTTGAAATTCTCCAACCTGCAGAAACTCCCGGGAAAGTACCCCATTGTTTGCCTTTAGGAAAATTGAAAGATCCATCCCGCCGTAAAATAAATTCAGCCAGATACTTATCTTTAAAAGCATAGGTGACTCTGCCAAAGATGTTCTCCCTTGCAGATTGAAATGCTGTTCCGCTGGAGTTTTGACCTGTGCTGCCTCCTACAGAAATCTGATCAATCTGATTAGTGAGATATCCTGTTCTGTAAGCACTAATTCCTTCATCATAAGACTCACTTTGTTCGTAGGCAACAAATGCACTTACACTATGATCACCAAACATGCGTTCGTAACCAAGCCGGATATTATATGTTTTAAGCTGATAGTTTCTAAACCCTTCATTCAGGTTAATAGGTCCTTCCTGGGTACGAAGGTTGACATATTCATTAGAGCTTGCGTCATAATTGTAAGCATCCCAATTATCATTAAGTGTTTTATCATTATTGAAGTGGAAATCATAGGCGGCAAGCCCACTAATGGAAAGACCTTCTGCAACCCAGGGAAGTTTTAACTCAAAAGATATATTAGACTGCAGATAAGAGTCTTTCTGTTTGTTATACCCGGTTGCACCGTTCGCCATCAACACAGGGTTTAAGCCTCCTTCTACCCCAGCTCCAGGCAAACTATTAGGATAATAAGCAGAAAGTGTTGGAAATGCGATTAATGTTCTTGAAAAGATAGAACTTGAACTAAAATTAGAATAGTTCCGGTCTTCAATTCTTCCCGACAAATCCAGGGACAATTTAAAATTCTCAGTTATATGCGCATCAATATTGGAACGGATGTTATATTGCTTATAATTTGTGGCTGATTTATGAAAAATGCCGTCCTGATAGAGGTATCCACCTGATAGAAAATAATTAATTTTCTTTGTTCCTCCACTTAATGAAAGCAAATGACGTGTTTGCGGAGATAGATTTTTAACTACTGCTTTCGTCCAGTCGGTATTAGGAAAATTTAATAGATCTTTCCCGTCTTTATATCCCTGAACCTGCTCATCCGTAAATTGATGAGGTATTCCCAACCGGTCATTGAGTTCATTTTTATAAGTTGCAAACTCCCATGAGTTTATTAGCCTGGGAAGACGTGTAGGCTGTGTCAAGCCATAACTGCCACTGTAGCTTATAACAGGCTCTCCTGTCTTACCTCTTTTTGTGGTAACTAAAATTACACCATTCGCTGCCTGTGCTCCATAAATGGCTGCTGAAGCATCTTTCAAAACTGTTATGCTCTCAATATCATCGGGATTAAGCCTGTCAAAATCTCCTCTGTTGGCAACGCCGTCAATAACAATTAAAGGGCTATTATCGTTTAAAGTACCCTTACCACGTATTAGAATTTCAGAAGCGTCTTGACCTGGTTCACCAGAACGATTACTTAAAATTACACCCGGAATCCGCCCGGCGATGGAATTTGAAAGGTTAGCAGCCGGGCTTTGTTTTAAATCCGCACCCTTAACAGAAGAAATGGCACCAGTCACATCTACTTTTTTTTGAGTGCCGTATCCTATTACCACTACATCGCTTAACTGATTTCCAGCTGAATGTTGTAAGGATATAGAGATGGTTGTATCATTTGTGCCAACAGTTACAAAAGTGGATTCGTAACCCACAAATGAGACATCTAACACAGCTTCACCTGAAGGCACCATAATTTCAAATTTTCCATTCAGATTGCTGACCGTATTTATTCTACTGTTTCTTAATGATACGGTAGCGCCTTGAAGCGGTGTGTTATTATTAGCTTCCTGCACTACTCCATTGATTTTCCTTTGTTGCGCCCTACTTGTCAGGGATAGCAAAAGGAAAGCTACGATCCCCAAATTGCAAAAAACAAGTTTACATTTTTTCATTTTCTATTTTTTAATTTAAAAAAATACTATCTGTTGCACCTCTTAATGACTTAAAAAGCCGTAGAATTGATAATTTGATTGATGCAAATATTTAAATTAGAATATCCGTTAACGATTTTCTACATTCAGATGACATTATTTTTTTTTAAAGTGCTGCGTAGAAACAATAATAATCGGAAAATATTTTTACGCAATTATTTTTAATATCGAAGTCAGGCGCTGCTTCAATCTTTAAGACATTTGTTAATAAAAATCTCATGAGGGATTTAATTTTTTAAATCATGAGCGTTCACTATCTATGGCTTCAAAACCTTTAAAGCATTATCCCGATATATCTTTTTCAATACTGTATCACTCAGCACTAAACCATAGAGTGGCCAGTGATAACTGTGTTCCTGATAAAAATGCTCATCAGCACTTTCTAATACTCTAAAAGTACTTCTATACATATTAAGTCTATGCCCCATGTCTGTGCCGTATACCAAACGATCCTGGTATTTTTCATAAAAAGCCTTTATAAACCTGGGAATGGTGGCGGTTTCTTCATAGCGCGCAGCGATGTCCGCAAATAAATTAGGGTATTGGTCAAGCATTGCCCCTAAAATATTAAGATCGTAAACACAATTAGCTAAATGACAGGCAATGAAAGTTGTTTTTGGATTTTCTTTTACCGCATTTTTAAGAGTATTCACCAACTGTTCATGATTTAATATTCCGTTTTTAGTTTCATCAATTTTCCATTCATAAGCATTCATTAACCCGTCGTTAGTAGAATCCATTGGCTCATACATCCAAATTGGATCGGATACATGAACACTAATTGGCATATGGAGTTCAGCACACTTTTTTAATAACGGTTTCATTCGCGGATCGTCAAGATGCATTCCATAAGCCGGTGTTGGTTTTGAATAAAATAATCCTTTTCCTTTATCTCCTAGTTCTCCTACTCCTTTAGCGCCCATTTTATGGCACCTCTCTAATTCCTTAAGAGCATGCTCCGGCCAACCGGGATTATTGTATCCTGTATAGTCAAATCCACAAAACAAAACAAACCGATCGGGGTAAGAAGCATACTTAGCAGCTATCGAATCAAAGGCAGCGCCGGTTGTATAAGTAAGTATAATACTTTTAGCAACTCCGGCCTTATTCATCGTCTTAATCCACTCATCAATATCTTTCTTAGTTGATGAACGATCGTGTGAATGCAGGTCGATCAGGGGATACCTTGCTTTTTCAATTTGTGTTTCCGGTATTTTAAAAATTGATTGCGGGCGATAATCTTTTAATTTAATTTCTGGAGGAAGTGTCTGGCCAAGAGAAAAAAAGGAGGAAAAAGCAAGTCCAAAAAAACTAAAAATTATTTGGTACATCTTAATGAGGTTCATAAGTAAATGATTTATTGTTAGTAAGAAAGTTCTATTCAGCAGACGGTCCAATATGGATTCAATAAATACATATGCCCCGTGAAATGGTTTTATACTCCACAGATTCTATGATATAAGTAGTATTGACCTGTTTCTTTTTTAATTCATCCAGTATAAAGCTGCCAAATGAATCGTTGCCAACCATTCCACAAAAAGAAGTGTTTATTCCTATAGAAGCTATATTAGAAGCGAAAATAGCGGAAGAACTTCCCATGGTTATGGTTAAGTTATCAGCTAAAATTTCCTCTTCCAATATAGGGAAACCATTGATATTATTGAGTTTAACATCTATATTCAATTCACCTACAACGAATAATTTTTTATGAATCATAACACTATTTCTTGAATTTTAACCTGATCTGATAAATGATCAACATCTTTTTTATACAACATTCCCAGATCTTCTCTCAGGCAATTAGCTGCACCACATGCAACTCCCCATTTAGCAATATCTTCTAAATTCATATTCTTATTGACAGCATAGGCTATTCCAGCA
>JBDTIC010000195.1:0-26975 GCA_039936595.1 Ginsengibacter sp.
TATTTCGTGTGTGCATGAAAGTTACTAATCTCTTATATAAACTGGTTTTATTGGTCTTTATTGGTCTTTTTTAGGTGGAATATTTCTTTGATCAGATCTATTTCCTTTTCCCTTAAAAGGTGTTCTTTGCTGTGGCTTGTTTTGAGTGGTGGGACCCTGCTGATCTTTTTTATTATTGGGACCTCGATTTTTTGCAGAAGGCCGGCGGTCATTACTTCTCTTTTTCCTGTCACTTCTGTCTAAAGATTTCAGGCTTATCTGGCCCACGACATCTACAAACTCAGGTTCTATCTCCTTGGGGCCTCCACTTAAAACTTCTACAGTTTCGAGGAACTCAGGCTTAATACCTTTTTTATTTTGGGAAATAATATCTTTTACGGTTTCAATCGCCAACGGATAATGTTTCGTACTATCGGCCATAGAATACCACATCAGATTACGAAAAATATCCTTTTTTATTAAATAGGCCCGTCCCTTTGCTACTTCAATGACATCTGCATCTTCAGGAAAATATTGAAGAGCATCGAGATAAGTGTCTAATTCAAAATTGAGACAATTTTTAAGTCTCCCACATTGGCCACTGAGTTTAGTTTGATTAATACTTAAATTTTGATACCGGGCTGCGTTGGTGTTTACGCTTTTGAAACAGCTAAGCCACGTACTACAGCAAAGCTCACGTCCACTGCTGCCTATACCACCAACTTTTCCGGCTTCCTGTCTGGCTCCTATTTGCTTCATTTCTACCTTCACCTTGAATTCGGAAGCGTAAATCCTTATTAATTCGCGAAAATCAACTCGTTCATCGGCAATATAAAAGAAAGTTGCTTTTCTGGCATCTGCCTGGATTTCAACCTCTGACATTTTTAGGTCTACATTCAACTGGCGGGCAATAGCGCGGCTTCTTATTAAAACTTCACGTTCCCGTCCTTTAGTTTCTTTCCATTTAGCGATATCATTGTCTGAAGCGGGCCGCAATATTTTCTTTATCTCATTGCTATTTTCATCAACATTTTTCTTCTTCAACTGTAACCGTAACAATTCTCCTGTCAGATTTACTGTTCCAACATCAAAGCCACTTACTCCTTCAACAGCTACTATATCTCCTTTCGAGAAAAGATGTACTGTGTTGTTTCTATAAAAGTCTTTACGGCTTCCCTGGTTGAACGATATTTCCAGTACACGACATCTGTTTTCCACCTCATCAATTGGAAGATCTGCAAGCCAATCGTAAACATCCATCCTATTACAACGACCGGAGCTACAGCCGCCACTGATTTTACTGTCGTTTGGTTTTCCGGTGCCACAACTCGTACATCCCATTATAAATAGTTAAAAAAGTAAAAAAATAATAGTGAATAAAAAGATGGTTTACAATCTTCGTCTGATTTACAGATTGTTATAATAACCTGTAGCTTGTAGAATTATTGACTTGCCTGAGATCGGCAATATATTTAAACCCTATAATTATTAAAATCAATGCAAAAATTATAATATCCATCTATTTATCTCCTCAAACTCACTCAACCAAAACTAACGAATTATCTTTAATAATGTGTAAAAGACGAATTGTAAGAGCATGAAATAGTATTTTAGCATGCGCATTGCGTTCTATATAGTACATAGCTTTGCTTAATTCATTGGTCATCGCTTCCCTGGCTTCTAACGCGCACATTTTATTTAGGCGAATTGCAAAATCTCTTTCATTATCCGGGATAGAATCAAGGTTTTCCTTTTTGAGATATTCAACACGAAGTGCCTGCTCGATTAAATGAATAAAATATTTTAAAAACTGTTTTTGTTTTTCTCTTCCAATTTGGCTAATTTCTTCAATCCATTTAACCTGGACGGTGGCATTATTCTTTAAAATTACATTCAACCACTCCCTTACCTTTTCCTGCAAGTCTTCCTCAGAATTTTGTAACAAACGCAACGCTTCCCTATAGTTTCCTTCAGACAAAACTGCTATCCTGGATGCTTTTTCAGGCAAAAACTGGTATTGGGTTATTAAACCATCTTCGATATCAGTTTTTGAAAGAGATGGAATTTTTACCAATTGTGTTCTTGATAAAATTGTGGGAAGAATGGCGCTTTCATCTTCGGCAACAAAAATAAAAAGAGTATCCGCAGGTGGCTCTTCAATAAGTTTAAGCAACTTATTTCCGGAATTTCCCAAAAATTCCGGCATCCACATTATGAGAATTTTATAAGAACTTTCAAATGCTTTTAAACTGAGTTTATGAGAAATATCATCACATTCAAATACAGTAATATTTCCTTGCTTATTAATAGGGCTTTCAATTTTTGCATTGTCTTTTAAAAAATTGATCCAGTCTGCAACGTTATTATATGGAGATAGTTTAACGAACTGACGCCACTCTGCGATGTAATCTGTACTTAATACACGATCATGTTTACTATCTCTTTTTAATGAGGGATAAGAAAAATGAACGTCCGGGTGGATCAATTGATTTATCTTAATGCATGAGGCACAAATGCCACAACTGTCTTCAATATATGCAGTGACGTCTTCGGTTTTTTTAGTATCAAATAAAGGATTGTCATTTTTGTTTGAAGATTTTCCATTTACCTTTTCACATAAAAGGTATTGAGAGAAAGCAATTGCTAATGGCAATGCTCCGGAGCCCTCCTTTCCAAGGAACAGTAAAGAATGCGGAAGACGGTTCTTTTGAACTATATTTATTAATTTATGTTTTATTGGTAACTGCCCTAATATTTGATTGAATTGCATGAATGAAAAACATTGAACCTGCCTGAAAAGTGATAAATCTCAATTTTCTAATTGAGATATTTTACTAGTTTTTGATAAGCTTCTTTACCTTTTGTGTCAGGATTATTTGCGATTAAGCGATCTCTATTAAAAATTACCGTAACAAATTTTCCATCCTTATCAAATAAAAATTTAGTGAAATTCCATTTTATTGGATTCTCAAATCCGTTTTTTTCTGCTTCTTCAACCATGTATTTATAAATGGGAGCCATATCGGCTCCTTTTACTGAAACCTTGGCTGCCATAGGAAAAGTAACTCCATAATTCTTTTTGCAAAAGTCGGCGATTTCAGTATTGCTACCAGGCTCCTGGGATCCAAAGTTATTAGCTGGGAAACCGATAATAACCAGTTTGTTTTTATATTCGTTATATAATTTTTCGAGATCATCATATTGAGGCGTGTTTCCGCATTTTGAAGCGGTATTGACTATCAATATCATTTTTCCTTTAAAATTTGAAAAATCAATAGTACCACCGGCCAGGGCAGGTACTTTAAATTGATAGATTGCATTAGATTTCATAACGTGGGAAGTTGAAGCGGGAATAATAAAGGAAAGCAAAAGCAGGGAAATACCTGCAAAAAATATTTTTTTCATAATTTTTTTCATAAAGATAAGGATTCATAAAAAAATGTTTTGATAAAGATTATATAGTTTTAATTTGTGTACAACCATCAGGAAGTTACTGACAGAGATAGAAATTGAAATAAAAAAAGTATAAAAAGAATTTCTTAAATCATTTTTATGAAAAATTACATTTTCATTTTTTTAACTATTATAATTGGTAGTGCTGGATGCAGAAATGCAGATGAAAAAAAAGAGACAGTATTTAACTTTCCTCAAGCTGATTTAAATATGCTTCCACCAGTCACTTATTCCTCGTTGACCCAGGTATATGACAGCCAAGCTTTAGCAAATCGGATGGTAACTTTTCGTGACGAAAGGTTATTAAACAGCCTTGGTATTAATACGATATATGAGATGCCCATTTATAAGACGAGAGAAGATTGGGAAAAAAGAAAAAAGTTCCTCAAAACCCAGATATTAGTAGCTGCCGGACTGTGGCCGATACCTTTAGACAATCCGCTGAATCCTCATTATTATAAAAAAATAGAGCACGATAAATACTCAGTAGAAACCGTATCTATTGAAACATATCCCGGCTATTTTTTGGTTGGCGATTTGTACAAGCCCAAAGGAAAGGGGCCTTTTCCGGCTATTCTAACGCCGCACGGGCATTTTGAATTTGGCCGGTTTAATAATGACAGTATAAACTCTATACCTGGGCGCTGTATTAATTTCGCTATGCAGGGATATGCAGTTTTCAGTTACGACATGGTTGGTTATAATGATACAAGACAGGTATCTCATATTTTTGCAAGGGATAGTATTTCCCAATTGTATGGCATTAACTTACTAGGATTACAATTACGAAATAGTATTCGTGCATTAGATTTCCTTTTAAGTCTTCCCGATATAGATACCACAAGAGTCGGTATAACCGGTGCCTCCGGAGGCGGAACCCAGGTTTTTCTTTTAACAGCTGTTGATGATCGTTTTCAGGCAACAGCGCCGGTAAATATGGTTAGCAATAACATGCAGGGTGGAGACCTGTGTGAAGGAGCGCCAGGATTAAGAATCAATGCCTTTAATGTAGAATTCAGTGCTATGGTGGCGCCAAAGCCACTTTTACTTATTTCTGATACGTATGACTGGACATATAATACCAGGAATACGATAATGCCGATGGTAAAATCCATCTATAGCCTTTACAATGCAGAAGATAAATTGAAAAATGCGCATTTCGATTATATACACAATTATAATAAAGCCAGTAGGGAAGCTGCCTACGAATTTTTTGGGAAATGGTTGCTTCAGGATAGTGATGCAATGCATTTTAGAGAAAAGGCATTTGTGGCGGACAGCGCCAAACGTTTATTGGCGTTTATGAATCAATTGAATTCTAATACAACAAAATCTTTTAAGGAGTTGCCTGCTACTGATTACCATGATGTTCCCAATGACCTGGATGAAGCGGGATTAAAAGCATTATTGAAGGATATTTATTCAAAGCAATTGGCTCAATACTGGCCAAAGGACCGTCAAGGCCTGGATTCTTTTAATTTCTTATACGGCACCGCTTTTCGCTATTTGACAGGTTTTACAGAACCGGCACCAATTGAGTGTAAGATCATGGGAAGCGCTAAGGGCGAAGATTTTACTGCTACCCGTTTTTTGATCACAGCAAAGGATAAAAATAATTGGATACCGTGCGTTTTGTATCAACCTAACAGGGATGCAAAATCAACGGTCATCATAACAGCTGATTACGGAAAAAGTCATTGGGTTGATAAAGACAAAAACACTCCCAATGACATCATTAAAAAACTACTAAAACAAAATTGTAATGTATTGGCTCCCGATTTGTTCAAACAAGGTGAACATGTGCTACAGGATTCAACTAAGACACTAAGAAATGAAAAGGATAAAGTCTTTACAGTTTATAATTTGACAGACCGGCAGGAACAGATACAGGACTTAACAACCATCATTCGTTTTATAAAAGAAACTGGTGGCCTGTCCCATAACATCAATCTCTATTCTACAGGTAATTCCGGGATCACTTCACTATTGTTAGCTACCGTTTCAGAAGATGTAAACAAATATCTGCTTGATGGCAATCATTTTAATCCCAATACCGATCAGGAAATGCTGAAACTGGAAATACCCGGCATAATGAGAGTAGGAGGGTTAAAAACAGCATTGGCTTTAAACGTAGGCAAGCACCTGCTATTTTATAATGCCGATCCCTCTCTTTTATCATCAGGAGCCAATGAAATAAGTAAGCTAATTAATAATGATCAGAATTTTTCTATTTTGGCCGGAGGTGTAGAAGATGACAAAGTCATAAATTATCTTTCTCCCTAAATGCAAAAAAAAATCTTCCGGAATGCTTTCGGGAAGATTTGCAATAAAAAAGTAGAATTAACTTATTTATCTTCAGATTGCTTATCTTTTTTGTCTTTTTTGTTACCAATAATATATCCGCCCGCGGCCCCAACTATTCCTCCTACTACAGCGCCAACTCCTTTCTTTTTGCTAATGATGGCACCTCCTACAGCTCCTGCGGCACCGCCAATTACGGCACCCTGGGTAGCTTTATTCCATCCTTTCTTCTCTTCGGTCTTAGGGGTAGACGTTGAAGCAGGAGAATCTGACTTATCTATTGTGCCCGTATTGGCTGTGCCCGAGTTATTGAGGGCTGAATCTTTACTGGTTGCTACAGGAGCAGGAGTTGGATTTGTATTGGGGACAGTAGTAGCTGGTAAAGTAACTGGTACTACAATATTTTTTTGTTTCGAAGAAACTATTGCACTTTTCGATTTACCAGCAGCTTTATCTTCAATTTTTTCAGAATTTATACTAGTACTTGTATCTGACAGCAAATCATTATGATAGACTGTGGAATCTGTCAGTAATTGAATGTTGCGTTCCTGACTGTTTAATTTATCAGAATTGTTGTTACAAGCGCTAAAACCTATTAGAATAAAAAGACTAAACAGTAAATTTTTCATGATTTGATTTTTAATTGGTGATTATTGTTTTGTGACATTCATATAAAAGAATGTAAATTCTTGCGAAAGTTTAATACCCTACATTTGATTAGTAATTACTTAACACAACAAACGTGATAGTAATTCTTTTAGTATTTAGGAGTTAAGAAAATGTCATTCGCAATTTTGGCTTCACAAAACCGGTAGGATCGGCAACGTGTATACACTGTTTTGAGATAAAATGATTTCAGTTTACTTTAAAAGAATTAAATATAATTGGCATTCATATTGTGTATAATAAGAAACAAATATTCAATAAACAATAAATAAAATTAAAATTATTATGGCAAAGAAGGCAAAAGCTACAAGCGATGTTTTGAATACTGGTATATCCGATGCAAATAGCAAAAAAGTTGCAGATGACTTGAACCATGTGTTGGCAAATGAGTTTGTGCTTTATACAAAAACATTAAAATTTCATTGGAATATAGAAGGGAGAGATTTTCACGCGTTGCATCTATTCCTGGATGAACAGTATAATCAATTACAGGTGATTATTGATGCTGTTGCTGAGCGAATCAGGAAAATAGGTCATTTTGCAACAGGTAGTATGAAGGAGTTTCTCGCAAATAGCTCATTAAAAGAACATCCGGCGACAGGTGCCATTTCAGAAGGCACTATTGCAGAACTGGCTTCAGATCATGACTCATTAATTAGAAAAATGCGTACACTGATTGATGATTTTGATGAAAAATATGATGACGCGGGAAGTGCAGATTTCATTACAGGAATTATGAAAGAACATGAGAAGATGGCATGGATGCTGAGAGCCAGCGTAAGTAATGGAAGATAATATTAAACAGTCATATGATAAACCTCATAGATAATATCTATGAGGTTTTTTGATACCTTCCAGTTCTGGTTTTATTATCATTCTGCCAGGACAGACAATGCGCAGAACTTGTCAATTCTATATTGGCTGATGAAAATATCTTTGCCTTTGTTTTGAATGACAAATTAGTATTTTTATTGTTCATCTATTTAATATGTCATCTCTTACACTTACTTTAATACAAACAGATCTTTTTTGGGAAGATAAAAAAGCCAACATGCAAATGCTTCAACATAAAATTGAAAGCATTAAAGAAAGAACAGAAGTAGTTATTCTTCCGGAAATGTTTACCACAGGATTTAGTATGAAGAACGAATTACTTGCAGAAAAGATGGATGGTGAGACAATACAATGGATGCGCAAAATTGCATCAGCAAAGAAAATAATTTTAACCGGAAGCATTATAATTGAACAAAAAGAGCAATATTTTAACAGGCTGATATGGATGTTGCCAAATGGTGAGTATGGATATTATGATAAAAGGCACCTATTCGCCTATGGCAAAGAAGATGAACATTACACAGCTGGAGATAAGAAATTAATTGCTTCCGTGAAAGGATGGAAAATCAATCTTCAGATTTGTTACGATTTGCGTTTTCCAGTATGGTCGCGTCAAACTCCGGGCGGCATAGAGGATAAATATGAGATACTCTTAAATGTAGCCAACTGGCCTGCAAAACGAAGCGTCGCATGGAATATCTTATTACGGGCAAGAGCTATCGAAAATCAATGTTTTGTAGTTGGAGTAAACCGCACCGGCCTAGATGGAAATAAAAATCTTTATAACGGGCAAAGTTCTATTATTGATCCTTTGGGAGCAATTATTTATTCTAAAAATACCGATGAAGATATTTATACCTACACTTTACTAAGAGAAGAAATAATAGAATCGAGAACACATTTTCCCTTCTGGCGTGATGCTGACAAGTTTATTATAGATAAATAAAATAACCTTTTAAAGTTACACTTGTCTTTTCTTAAGAGTGTCGATTTCTCTTTCCAATCTGTCAATTGTAGCATTAATATTAGACAGACGTTTTCCATTCTTAGATATCTTAAAGGTAGGGTGTACCGTCTTCAATTCAGCCTTATACTCAGCTAATTGATCCTTCAAGGTATTTAGTTTACCTGCAACTTCATTGTTTCTAACGGGTCGTGCCATAAGTTTAATTTTTTATATAAAGTATGAAATTAAGGACAAAAAATCATCTTGTTACAAAAAAAATTCATTTTGTCCTTCTTTATCACAAAATAAGAATTATTTAACGCCCGAAAGTCCTCATAAGTACTGTTTTTAGCAACGAAATAATAACATTAGAAACACAAATCCAAAATAGCAAAACGCTAGATAATTAGTAAATTTGCATTTTCCCAATATGAGCGATGAGATAAAACATGAATGCGGGCTTGCCTTCATCAGATTGAGAAAGCCTTTTTCATATTACCGTCAGAAACATGGCACTGTATTATATGGCTTAAATAAGCTATATCTTCTAATGGAAAAACAGCATAATCGCGGACAGGATGGAGCAGGTGTTGCGGCTGTAAAATTAAACACGGAACCGGGATACCCGTTTTTAAACAGGATGCGAAGTACAGCCAATCAGGCGATTGCAGACATTTTTTCACAAATCGGTGCCCAGGTAGATGAAATTAAAAAAGACCAACCGGATATAGAACAATATCCGGGTCTTATGAAAGGCCATATAGACTTCCTGGGAGAACTTCTTCTAGGTCACTTAAGATATGGAACCCAAGGAAAAAATAATGTTGAATTTTGCCATCCTTTTATCAAGAGGAACACAATACCAGCTAGGAACCTTGCTATGGCAGGCAATTTTAACCTGATTAATAAAGACGAACTCTACGCCATAATTAATAGTCCCCGGGATGCGCAGGATCGTGAAAGCGACCTTGGAGCTATGATCGATGTGATTCAACATTTTTTAATTAAAGCAGACGAAACTTCCCCAGAGAATCCGGACATTGAAGATGTTTTAAGAAAATCAGTACTATTTTTTGATGGAGGCTTCACTTTTGGGGGGCTTACCGGCAATGGAGCTGGTTTTGTGGTAAGAGATGCTCATGGTATAAGACCGTGTTATTATTATATAGATGAAGAGGTAATAGTAGCTGCCAGCGAGCGAGCTGCCATACGCACAGCTTTTAATGTTGGTGAAAATGAGGTAAAAGAATTAATGCCAGGCAGCGCTTTGATTATAAATCCTGCAGGCAAGTTTTCAATCACTCAAATATTGGAACCAAAGGAACGGAAGGCGTGTAGCTTTGAACGAATTTACTTTTCAAGAGGAAGCGATGAAAAGATTTATAGAGAACGTATCGCATTAGGATATCATCTGAGTGAGAGAGTTTTAAAAGCGATAGACTATGACCTGAAGAATACTATTTTTTCTTTTATTCCCAATACTGCGGAAATAGCGTTTTATGGTCTTATAAAAGGAGCTGAAGACTATCTCAATAAAATAAAAATAGAAAGAATATTAAGCTGGAGCAAAGATCTGGCGACAGGTGCCAAAGGTTTCGATGAAGAAAAGCTTTCGCAAATGGTAAATCGGAAGGTACGGATGGAAAAGATTGCTATTAAAGATGTGAAACTTCGCACGTTTATTACAGAAGACAACAGCCGTAATGAAATGGTACAGCACGTATATGACATCACTTATGGGACAGTGAGGAGAGGGATAGACACCCTTGTAGTAATAGATGATTCCATTGTGCGCGGCACCACCTTACGTGAAAGTATTATCAGGATGCTGTCGCGGCTTGAGCCAAAAAAAATTATAGTTGTGTCTTCGGCTCCTCAAATCAGATATCCCGATTGTTATGGAATTGACATGAGTAAGTTGGGAGAGTTCGTAGCCTTCAAAGCCGCCATGGAATTAATAAAGGAAAGAGGCATGGAGTCAACGTTGGATTGCCTTGTAAACAGAATTAAGGAGCTGAAAAGAAACAATCAATTGCATACTCAAAATCTGGTGAGAGAAATTTATAAACCTTTTTCTTTAGAAGAAATTGATCAAAAAATTGCGCAATTGATAACACCTCCAGAAATTTCGGTTCCGGTAGAAATAATTTATCAAACCATAGAAGACTTGCACGAAAGTTGTCCGACTAATTTAGGCGATTGGTATTTTACCGGCAACTACCCTACCCCGGGAGGTAACAAGGTTGTGAATAAGGCATTTCTAAATTATATAGAAGGAAAAAATGTACGAGGATATTAATTTTAGATCTTTTCAATGAAGCTTACCAATTAAAAATTATATTGTCTTTGGCCAGCGAAAGTCAACAGACCTGTTTTTATTTAATTTTTTTACTGAAAATTTACTATTTTGCCTCTATTCTACTGCTTAAAATTTTATATACAATTAAACATCGCTTTATAATAGAAGATGAAAAAAAATACTACAACAAGGCGCGGTTTTATTAAAAATTCAGCGCTTGCAGCAACTGCTTTTACCATTGTTCCACGTTTTGTGTTAGGAGGTAAAGGTTTTATTCCCCCGAGTGATATGCTTACTAAGGCTGTAATTGGCGTTGGCGGAATGGGCCGAAATCATTTTGCTTACGCCGGAACACGAGTTGTTGCCATTTGTGATGTAGATCGTAAACATCTGAGTGAAGCATCTGCAATACTTCATAATGATAAAGGACTGAAAAAATTTACTGATTACCGTGAACTCATTCAGTTACCCGAAGTGGACATAGTACATATTGCAACACCACCCCATTGGCACGGCATAATAGCTGCTGATGCTGCGCGGGCAGGTAAAGATATTTGGTGTGAAAAACCGATGACTCATACTATCGGTGAAGGAAAAAGACTGGTGGAAGCTGTACAACAGAATGGACGGATTTTTCGTCTGAACACCTGGTTCCGGTTCGAGGATATTTTTTATGGAATGGAACTACAGTAAAACCGATAAAAAAGTTAGTGGAAAGTGGATTGCTGGGATGGCCACTCAAAGTTACTGTAGGAAAGCTTACCGGCTTCGACTGGAAATTTTATTGGGTAGGTAAAACAAATCTTGATCCTGTGCCTGTCCCTCCTGAACTGGATTATAATTTCTGGCTTGGACCTGCGCAATACAAGCCTTATAACCCTCATCGCGTACACCAAACTTTCAGGGGATATTGGGATTACGATGGCGGAGGATTAAGTGATATGGGCCAACATTATATTGATCCTATACAATATTTTCTGGGGAAAGATAATACAAGCCCGATTTCTGTGGAGATAGATGCGCCTCAACAACATCCGGATGCCGTAGGTACCTGGCGGCGTATTGAATATACCTATGCAGATGGTTGTAAAATCATATTAGACGGTGAGGGTACTGTGGACGTACCGTATATTGAAGGGCCCAAAGGAAAATTATATCAGGGCTTCCGGTCCGACATTCCCGACCTGGAAAAGAAACTTGCCGCATTCCCCGATCCCGAGCCCCAGGTAACCGATTTTGTACAGGCGGTAAAGAATCGAAGAAAGTTTGCGCTGAATGAACAGAACGGATACCGCTCATGTACCATTGTGAATATGGGATTAGTAGCTTTAAAATTGGGAAGGTCATTGAAATTCGATCCTGAAAAACAAGAGTTCATTGGAGATGAAGGCGCTAATCGTTTACTGTTTCCTCCTTTGAGAGAGCCATGGACCATTTGAGACATGAGGGATGAAAGATTTAGCCTTAGTTGATTAATTCACGACCTTTTAACCAATAAAACCAATAACCTGATTAATTAGTTAAACTCCCGTTATGGGGATAACCAATAAACGAATCAACCAAGTCAAGTTTATAATTATGAAGAAAATACTTTTTACCGTTCTGTTGTTTTCCATGTGGGCAACATTGACTATGGCGCAAAATAAAGATCAGCGGACACTTTCTACAAAGATTGCCGATTTATTAGCACAAATGCCGGCAAAAGATTCTGCACATCTTAGTGATGACATGCAAGAGATAGCCGCAATGGGTGAAAACGGACTTTCGGGTATCGCGGAGCTACTTGCTGATCCGGGTAAAGGAGATAATACCAAACCAGAATATGCTATTAGTGGTTTTTCATATTATGTAACACAGCCCGGTAGGGAAGAATGGAGGAAAATGAGTGAAAGAGCTTACTGCCAGGCATTGAGCAAAGTAACACATCCGGTAAACAAGTCTTTTATTATGAGCCAACTTCAGATAGTTGGCCAAAGTGACGATGCAGTTTCTTGTTTAAAAACGTACCTTAATGATGATGAACATTTATCCGACCATGCAGCACGAGCATTAATACAAATTAATTCACCTACAGCGAAAGAAGCATTGCTGACTGCGGCACAACACTCACAAGGCAAGGCTCGTTTGTCTTTGATAAAAGCCTTAGGCGACAGCCGTTACCATAATGCTATTAATTTCATATCACCACTTGCAAACAGTAATGATAAAATGTTAGCCAAGTTGGCTTTGTATTCATTAGCTAATATTGGTGATGTTTCTTCTGCTCAAATTTTAGGCAATGCCGCCCTTAATAGCAATTTTACATTTGAAGAAACAAATGCCACCGACTCCTACTTACTATATCTCAATCGGCTTTTAGAAAACGGCAATAATAAACTTGCCGAAAAACTGGCATCCTCATTAATGAAAAATGCAAAGCAGGATAATCAGGTACATACGCGTATTGCCGCCACTACTCTGGTAGCTCAAAGTAAGGGCGAGAAAGATACTAAAATGTTGCTAAGTGCCTCTTCGGATAAAAATCCTGAATATCGTGCTGCTGCTTTGATGATTGCCTCGAAAAACATCAATCCTGCCACTACGTCTTTATGGCTCAAAAAATTAAAAACATCAAATCCTGAGGTACAGGCTGAGATCATCACAATGCTAGGTAACGCAAGGGATGAATCTGCATTAGCTGATATTACTAAATACTTACAAAATAAAAATTCTAAGGTGCGTATAGCCGCAATTGCTGCTGTTGGTAAAACAGGAGGGGAAAAAACTTTACCGGCTTTATTATCGCTTTTAAAAAATGGTGACAGCGAAGAAATAGCGGCGATAAAGAATGCTCTGGATATTATGAGTGGTGACAATGTGGTAAATAGTGTTGCAGATGCCATACCCGCAGCGCCGGCCTCTGCAAAAGCTGCACTAATAAATATTCTGGGCACCCGTGCCGCTTCTGCTAAATCAAGTGTTGTTTTTCCTCTTTTAAAAAGTGATAATGATGAAGTACGTAAAGCCTCTTTCCAGGCTTTAAAAACAATAGCCACTAAAGAAGAATTACCTCAGTTATTTTCTTTGCTTAAATCGACATCACAACCGGAGGAAATAACCGCTGTTCAGGATGCAATTATTGCAGCTACAGCTGATATTAAAGACCCTTCGCAGCGTTCACAACTGGTATTACAGGAAATGAAGACATCATCTGAAACTCAAAAGCCAATGTTTTTTAAAATACTGGCAAGCATTGGGAATCGTCAGTCACTTGATGCCGTTTCAGGCAGTTTTGATAAGGGTGATGCAGTTACTAAGAAAGCAGCTCTGGATGCGCTTTCGGCGTGGAATGGCAGTATTGCCGAAAGTGCTTTATATCATATAGGAGAAACTTCGAACGGAGAATATTTAGATCGTGCACTGGATGGATATGTGCGTTCCATTAAGTTGGGGGCTTATACAGACGTGCAAAAGTTGTTGATGCTTCGCAAAGCGATGCATATTGCCAAAAGCACAAGTCAAAAGAAAACTATATTGAAAGAAGTGGGAAGAAACAAGACTTTTAATGCTTTGATTTTTGCAGGCGAATACTTAGATGATCCAGACTTGCAACAAGAAGCGTCTCACGCTGTAATGGGTATTGCTTTATCCGATAAAAATTACAGTGGGGATATCGTTCGCGGCTTATTGAATAAAACGATGAGCGTTTTAAAAGGTGCTGATAGTGATTATGAAAAAGAGGCTATACGAAAATTCCTGGCAGAAATGCCTGCAGGAAAGGGTTTTGTTTCTTTATTTAATGGTAAAGATCTTACAGGATGGAAAGGCCTCGTGGCAGATCCTGTCAGGCGTGCTAAAATGGATGATAAAACTTTAGCCAAAGAACAACAGAAAGCTGATTCTATTATGCATAAAGGCTGGTATGCTGAAGCCGGGATATTGAATTTTACCGGCAAAGGAGAAAATATTTGTACAGACAAAAAGTATGGTGATTTCGAAATGTATGTTGACTGGAAAATTACTAAAGAAGGCGATGCAGGCATCTATTTGCGTGGAACGCCCCAGGTGCAGATATGGGATACTTCCAGGAGAGACGCTGGAGCAGAAGTAGGATCCGGTGGCTTGTATAATAATCAAAAAAATCCAAGCAAACCTCTTAAACTGGCAGATAATGCCATTGGAGATTGGAACACGTTTCATATTATTATGATAGGAGATCGCGTAACCGTCTATTTAAATGGCGTGTTAGTGACCGATAATGTAATCCTGGAAAATTACTGGGATAAGAACATTCCAATATTTCCCGAAGAACAAATAGAACTCCAGGCGCATGGTACTCACGTAGCTTACCGTGATATTTATATTCGTGAAATTTCACGGCCAGAACCTTTCACATTGAGCAATGACGAAAAAAAAGAAGGATTTAAGGTTTTGTTTGATGGTACGAATATGTATAACTGGGTAGGTGCCACAGAAAGTTATGTCATGGAAGATGGAGATATGGTTATTCGCCCTAATAAAGGGGGAGGCGGAAACTTATTTACCAAAGATGAATATAGCGATTTTAATTTCCGATTTGAGTTTTTACTTAGTCCCGGCGCCAATAATGGCCTTGGCATTCGAGCTCCATTGGAGGGTAATGCCGCCTATGAAGGCATGGAATTACAGATTTTAGATAATGATGCCGATATCTATAAAAACCTTCAAAAATATCAGTACCACGGTTCTGTTTATGGAGTCATACCTGCAAAACGCGGATTTTTAAAACCAGTTGGCGAATGGAATTATGAAGAAGTAATTGTAAAAGGACCAAAAATAAAAATAATATTGAATGGTACTGTAATTCTTGACGGAGATATTACCGAAGCCCGTGAGAACGGTACTTTAGACCATCTTGAACATCCAGGATTAAAACGTACTTCGGGTCATATCGGTTTTCTTGGACACGGCTCAGTAGTTCGGTTTAGAAATATCAGGGTTAATGATTTGTCGAAATAATCCGGATGAGCTAAAAAGTGGGTGAAATGAAAAGTTCACAATGCCAAATAACAAACATCTATCATACATTATAGGAATAGACATTGGCACTGGCAGTGCTAAAGCCATTGCCATGACCAGTGACGGAATTATCATCGCTGACTCACAATTTTTTTACCCTACACAAAATAGTCAGCCCGGGTACTCAGAACAGAACCCTGAGGCGATATGGGATGCTTTTGTAAATTGTATAAAAAAAATTATTGACAATTTAAAATATCCACCTGTTTCAATAAGTCTCAGCAGCGCAATGCACAGTTTGGTGGTATTGAATAAAAAAAACTTACCCATCACGCCATTAATAACCTGGGCGGACACACGAAGCGTAAATATTGCTGAGCGAATACGAAATTTGCCGGAAGCCGAAAACATCTACAAAGCAACAGGAACTCCCATTCATTCTATGTCGCCGTTATGTAAAATTATCTGGCTAAGGGAAAATAAACCAAGAATTTTTAAAGATGCTTTTAAATTTATTTCTATAAAAGAATTTATCTGGTACCAGTTGTTTGAGAAATATGAAATAGATTTTTCCATTGCTTCTGCCACCGGGTTGTTTAATATAAAACGATGTAATTGGAATCAAGCGTCATTATATTTATGTGGTATCCATTATTCACAACTTTCTGAACTGTTCCCTACTGATTTTATCAGGCGAGATTTAAGTCCTGTGATTGCGACCTTGTTGTCAGTACCAGCAAATACCTCTTTTTGTATCGGTGCCAGTGATGGTTGTCTTGCCAACCTGGGAAGCTATGCAATTAAAAAAGGCACTGCTGCACTCACAATAGGAACCAGTGGGGCGGTGAGACTTGCCAGCCCGAAACCTATTTTGAATTTTAGAGGTATGACTTTTAATTATTTGCTTGATAAAAAAACTTTTATTTGTGGCGGACCAGTGAATAATGGAGGCAACATTCTTAAATGGTTGTTCCAGGCTTTTTTAAATAACATAAACCCATCGAAGAAGGATTATGAAAATCTTTTTAACGCAATAAGTAAAGTTCCTGCAGGCAGTAAAGGATTAATCTTTTTGCCTTATTTGCATGGGGAAAGATCTCCTGTATGGGATGAAAAATCAAGCGGAATATTTTTTGGAATTAAGCCGTTTCACACCAACGCATTTTTTTTAAGGGCTGCTTTAGAAGGTATTTGTTATTCAATGTGCCAGGTATTAGAAATAGTGGAATCGTCGACCACAAAAATTCAACAATTGAATGTAGGTGGTGGTTTTATTCATTCAAAAGTATGGCTCAAAATGTTGGCGGATATTACCGGGAATAAACTTTGTGTGATAGAGACTGAAGACTCTTCGGCTATTGGGGCTGTCTTGCTGAACATGAAAGCTTTGAAAATGATTAAAAATTATTCAGCATTGAAGCCCTTGAAAAATGTGGTGATTTCACCAGATATAAGAAATCACAAAGTATATAAAAGATATTTTGCTGTATTTTTAAATCTTTACGAATCCATGAAGGATTCAATGCATGAAGTGTATGGGATTAATTTAAAACAAGGTTGAATCTTAGTTTTTTGAAACAAAAAACTGCCATTTATTTCCAGGCGTTTGCTAAAAATCTTATCCAGTTTTTATACATGATATTATCAATATCGCTTGCCGAATAGCCTCGCTGCTGCAGCATGTCAGGAATCTTTTGCAGGTCAACAATTGTATCCAGGTCAGCCGGACTTTGTTCTGTGCCATAGCCTCCATCCAGGTCGGTACCAATACCTGAGTGTAAAGTATTACCCGCAAGTTGACAAACGTGATCAATATGATCTATTACATCTTTTAAAAAGACACCTTCGTCTTTAGAATTTGATTTTCTAAGAACCCACCCTGGCTTAAGCATCCAGGCATCAAAGGCCCCACCTATTACTGCGCCCCGTTCTATCAGTACTTTCAATTGTTCGTCACTAAATTGCCTGTTGTGAGGTACCAAGGCGCGGCAGTTGTTGTGGCTTGCCCACACATGTCCTTTGAAATGATCCAACGCTTCCCAAAAGCTTTGATCGCAAAGATGGGTAGCATCTAAAATTATATTCAATCTTTCCATCTCAGTCAGCAACTCCCGTCCTTTGCTGCCAATCCCTCCTTCGGAATTCGTACCATATGCATATACTCCAGGCCCGTAATGTGCCGGCCCGATTGCCCGTAATCCGTTTTGATATGCCTTTTCCACATAACTTATATTCACCATGGAATCTGCGCCTTCCAGGCTCAACACATAGCCGATTGGAAGATTATTATCATTTTTATTTTCCCATTTCGCAAGATGAGTTTGCAATAAATCAAGGTTAGTTATTTGGCTCATCTCTCCCCGATCTTCCATTGCTTTGTACCAGGCTAATTGTCCCTGGGTTTGTGCCCATGCCTGCTCCTGCGAATTCCATCCTGGTATGGCGTTGTCAGGCTTCACATATCTCGCTATTTGAGTTGCTACGCAAATACCAATATTTCCTTTGCGCATTTCGGGTAGTGATACAGTGCTATTTCTTCTATCCGGTTTGTCGTCCATTCCCTTCTCTCTTTCACGAAGGTCATATACCGGTTGAGTAATATCCCGATTCCATTCCATCGCATTCATACTTAAATCGAGATGTGCATCAAAAATAAGATCTTGCATTTTTCTTTTTTTAGATAGTAATTTTTTTTCTTCGTGCAACCACATTCCACCTGTCAATAACATTTCCATTCTCAATAATATTCGCCTCATCATACAAAGCCACGGTAGGGCAGATATGATAAGGAACTCCGTAAAATATATCGCCTACCTGAATGCGATCCCAGTCGTTTACTTCTACTACCAGGTGCTCTTCACTTTGTGACTTCACTTCATATCCCGACAGGTTGAGAAAAAACACTCTTTTATTGATCGGATTCTCAGCAGCTACTGATTTGTGTCCAAGATCGGTAGTAATTACCCCCTTCACCGGTTTTGAAATTACTCTTGTAAGCAATACTGCGGCATATTCAAAAGCTTGTTCCTTCAAAAAAGAATTGTATCCGTAATCCCAAAGCAATGATGTACCGGGGCTACAGTATTCTTCTTTATGCAGAGCATGAATTGTAAAAGTAGGAGTGCCTCCCGCAATTATTTTAGGATTGGAAAATCCGAACGCAATTATTTTTTGCTTTATGGCATTTACCTTTTCAATACCTGCTTCACATCGTTCTTTACGGGTTTCAAAACTTTCATCGTGGATATGGCCGTCGTAGGCATGTAGTCCATGAAATTTAATATGGAGAAGTTCCTGTAATTGTAGGAAAAGTTCGTATAATTTATCATCAGGTGCGACTCCTGTGCGATGCATCCCTGTATCAACGTCAATAAATACATTAGCGATCATTTTTTCCTCGCCAAATAACTTATTCAGCAGTTGAGCAGATTCAATGTTATCTACTAAAGAAGAAAATTGAATACCAGGATATTTTTTTATGACAGTGAGAAATCTTCTCGCTTTGGGCTGATTGAGCTGATAAGCCATTAGTACACTATTTGCTCCAGCGTCTGCAAGCATCTCTGCTTCGGCAATTGTGGCGCATTTAAATTGATGAATACCCGCCTCTGTCTGCATCTTCACGATTTCTGCCATCTTATGAGTTTTCACATGAGGCACTAATCTTTCTGCGCTTCCTGCAATACTTATCATTTGGTCAATATTATAAGCGACGCGGTCTTTATAGATCAATAGTGCGGGTGAATCAATCTCTTCGGGATGGTTCAATCCATACCATGTTTTTTCTTCCATTTTCTATACCTGGTTTTAAACAAGTTCAAATATCGCTTCAATTTCAACAGGAATATTTCCGGGCAAAGAGCCCATTCCTATTGCACTACGTACCCCAACACCATTATCATCTCCCCAGATTTCAGCAAATAATTCACTGCATCCGTTGATTACATAAGGTTGTTGTTCAAAATCAGTGGTGCAGTTGACCATGCCGAATACTTTTATAACGCGCTTAATTTTATTCAGGCTTCCAAGTTCTGCCTTTAATGTAGTCAGTATGGTTAATCCTGTCTGTCTTGCGGCAGCCTTTGCCTCATCTGCATTTAGTGCGCTTCCTACTTTACCCTTTATGTAAGTGCCGTCATTTTGGTTAGGCCCATGCCCGGATACATAAATTAGATTTTCGGATTGTACAAGCGATTTATAAATCCCGCCGGCTGGAGGTTGAGGAGGTAAAGTGATTCCTGATTGTTGAAGTTGTTCGTCTGCTGTTAAGGACATTTTTATTGCATTTTAAAGTTGAAAATTATGTTGCTAAAGATAGGGAGTTTTTGTAATAGGCATCGGCAATAATCACCGGAAAGAAAAAAAGACAAAATCTTTTGATAATTAAACCTTTCAGGTTGATGCTGAGACCTATAATTATTAGCTAAACAAAACGATTTAAAATCAAAATAAATATTAAACCTGATATGGACACGATCGTTTCCATAACCGTCCATGTCATAAAGGTTTCTTTAATAGTCAGATTAAAATATTCCTTAAATATCCAGAAACCGCCATCGTTTACATGAGAAAACATAAGACTTCCTGCACCAATAGAAAGAACCATTAGTTCAGGATGAATATGTTCATGAACGCCGAGGATAGGTAACATAATTCCGACTGTGGTAAGGCCCGCCACTGTTGCCGAACCTATGCAGACACGAATGATAGCAGCTATAAGCCAGCCTAAAACTAAAGGAGAAAGTTGCATTCCTTTTAATATTTGTCCTATAAATACGTTTACTCCTCCATCACTCATCACCTGCATGAAGGCGCCTGAACCGGCAATAATTAGTAGAAGCACAGCAATACTTTTGAATGCATCTTCTAACTGCTTCATAATCGCCGGTATTTTATTTCCTCTTTTCATTCCCAGGAAATAAATTGCCACAAGTACAGACACCAACATTGCAATATTAGGATCTCCAAGAAATCCCATTATTTTTCCTAAAAGAGTTGACGGGGGAATCCAAATTAAAACCAGGGCTGTGAAGGTCAATAGGATCACCGGCATCAAAGCCGTTATCAGGCTAATCCCGATTCCTGGTAGTTCTTCCACAGGAATAGTCCTGATCTGCAAAATATTATTGGATGGCGACGGCTTATATTTCCGCAAGGTTTTAGCAAAGAGAGGACCAGCCAGTACAATAGTGGGAATAGCTACAACAATTCCATAGATGAGGGTTTTACTGATACTGGCATGCAATTGTTCGGCAATAGCAGTAGGCGAGGGATGTGGTGGCAAAAAACCATGTGCCACAGATAATGCAGCCAGCATAGGTACTCCGATATATAGCAAAGGTAGCTTGGTATTTGCAGCGATTGCAAAAATTAACGGTACTACAATGATAAAACCAGCGGTATAAAATAAAGGGATTCCAATGATCAATCCTGCTAATGCCATACCCCATTGCATATATTTAATTCCAAAGAGCTTTGTCAGAGAAGCGGTAATCTGTTGAGCGGCTCCGCTGTCGGCTACCAGTTTGCCAAGCATGGCCCCGAAGCCAAGAATGATGACCAAAGAACCCAGAATGTTGCCGATGCCTTTCTGAATAGCCGAGGATATGCTATGAGTGTCCATTCCGCAAGCAATGCCTAACCCGAGGCTGACCAGCAGAAAAGAAATAAAAGTATCCAGTTTAACAACTACAACCAGGATAATGAGTACAATAATTGCGACGACACAAAGTATTAAAGGCATAAAAAAAAATTAAGGGAAAAAATTATTTGGTTAAAGATAAAAGAAAACTATAAAAATCAATGGCGGGATTTTTGTTATGAGGAAAACAACATATTCAACTTCAATAATGAAAACACTTCTTATCGTGCGGCATGCAAAGAGTGGATGGGACGATGATTCACTTTCAGATTTTGAAAGAACGCTTACGGACCGCGGAAAATCAGACGCCATAATGATGGCCAGGCGTCTTATTGAAAAATCAATTGGAATTGAGGCTTTTGTTTCAAGCTCTGCCAGGAGGGCTCAACAGACTGCAAAGATCTTTATGAACGAGTATGCAACTACAGAAAAAAGTCCACTATTAATTCCATCTCTGTACGAAGGCTCTGTAAAAGACTTTAATACTGCCATTAATAGCTTCAATGATGAAAGCGATGTGGTTGCCTTATTTGCTCATAATCCCGGGGTGACCGATTTTGTAAATTCAACGGAATGTTCCCCGATTTATAATATGCCCACATGTGCTGTGTTTGGCATGGCTATAGAGACGAGCCATTGGAAAGAATTTCGAAAAGCAAAAAAAGAATTTCTCTTTTTTGACTATCCAAAAAATATACCCACAATCAATGAATAGCACCGAATGATAATTGGAGGCGCTCATCCTCTAACGTCAAAAGCATCCCTTAATCCGTTACCTAAAAGATTAAAGGCCAAAACCAAAACCATGATAGCGATACCGGGGGCAAGCGCCAGGGACGGATTGTTTGTGATAATAAAGTTGTAATTCTCTTTGATCATTAATCCCCAACTTGGAGCCGGAGGTTGAATTCCTATGCCAAGAAAGCTTAACCCGGCTTCTATAATAATAGCACTTGCAAAATTAGCCGCAGCGATTACGATTACAGGTCCCATTACGTTTGGCAGCACATGGCGGATGATGATCCGTAAATTTTTTAATCCTAAAGCCCTGGCCGCCTGGATGTATTCCATTTCACGCAGCGCTAATACCTGGCCTCTCACCACACGCGCCACACTTACCCACATCGTCAGCCCTACTGCTATAAATATTTGCCAGAAACCCTTACCAAGCGTAAGAGTGATTCCAAAAACCAGGAGCAAAGTGGGGATACTCCATATTACATTGATGAACCACATAATTATATTATCTGCCTTGCCACCATAATATCCGGCTATGGCTCCCAGAAAGATTCCTATGGAGAGAGAGATTAAAACGGTTATTAGACCTACAGCCAGGCTTACCCGCACGCCAACCATTAACCGGCTAAGGATATCCCGCCCAAATTTATCAGTACCCAACCAAAACGTTTTTGATACAATATAATTTTTTGACGGTAAACTATTTTTTGCAAAACCCTGTCTTTCCTCTATGCCTTCGTCAATGTATTTTTCAACATATATAGAATCGCCTTTTTCGGTAAAACTATTTATCGGAACATATACATATTTATCTTCAGCGCCGAATAGGAGCCGATTAAAAAATCCGGTGGTTGGAATTTGTCTTTCCTTCTTTACTTTAAGCAATAACTGGGTATAGCCTGGTTTGCGTGCCTGTATTTCTACTAACTGCCTGTCTGCATTTGGTGTGGAATCAGTGCCTAAAAAATAGGCAAAGATTCCAATCAGTACTGCAATGCAAATCATCATAAGGCCCCCAATAGCGCCCTTATTTTTTTTAAGTCTTCGCCAGGCATTTTGTGAAAAGGAAGACGATTGTTGCATCAAAATAAAAATAGATAACTTTTGAGGAATTACGGGAATTTATTATTTTTTAAAATGAAAAGAAGCTGGTTTGTGCCCGATATATTTTTAAAGCCGGAATGACAATCCTAAAAAATATTCATAGGCTTTCAATGCGGTACTCCTGATGACACCAACAGCGGATTGCGTTGTTGGTTGCTTTTGGCGTTGCCGGTGCAGGCTATTTTTTGGGGCATGGTTAATAAAAATTTTAAACTGATAATTTTGGCACTTATTTCCGTCTATATAATGTTTTAACGAATGTCACAATTTGCCTCTGTCATTTGAATATATATACTTCCTATTTAACCACTAATACGGGGATATTTATTTTATGCCTTAAAGCGTCAACCGTGCTACCGAAGACGATATCTTTAAATCCTCTGTGGCCATGAGCACCCATTATGAGAATATCAATATTTTGCTGCCCTACGATTTTAGCTATTTCTACGGCAGGCTTTCCATAGCCAATACAGGCATCTGATGCATAGCCAAGTTGTTCTAGTCTTTCTTTGTATTCTTCCAGGTTGCTTTGGTCTAACTGAGTTTCATGATCTGATGCATTCTTCCCAAAATAGCGGGCAGCAGCGCTTTCTACTATATGAATGAACGTGTATTTTGCTCTTTTTCCACCAAGCATCAATGCATTTTGGATAATTCTTTGATCATTTCCTGAAAAATCAATTGCAATACCAACATGTTCATAATGTATGGAGTCAACTGCCGTTATAAGTTCTGCATGGCCATGAGGAAGTTGTTTTCTTTCTTTTAAACCTTTCGATAAAAAAGGATGAACAAATACATACAATAACAAACCAAGACAGGCAAGTGCCAAAGGAATTACGATACTATAAACCAGGATAGCATCTCCGCCAGCATCCTTTATCCAACCGTGTATTTCTTGGATAACGAGCTGAATATTCAGATAAACAATGATCGCCGCACTTAGCCAGGCTAAAATTTTCACCCAGGTTTTAATGGTGAACTCCTTCATCAACTTTCTATCTGAATTAAAATGTATGAGAGGAATCACTGCAAAACCCAATTGCAGGCTTAGTACAACCTGGCTTAGTACGAGAAGCTCACCCAATGCTTCAGATCCAAAATAAATAATGGTGATCATTGCGGGAATAATAGCAAGTAGCCTGGTAATTAAGCGTCTCAACCATGGACGGATCCTGATGTTTAAATGCCCTTCCATCACAATCTGTCCGGCCAGGGTACCTGTGATGGTAGAGCTTTGCCCTGCTGCTATCAGCGCGATTGCAAAAAATATCGGCGCTGTTTTTCCGAATAATTTTTCTAACAATACCGATGCATCCTGTATTTCAGCAATATCAAAAAAACCACGAACGTGAAAAGCTGCTGCAGCCAAAATCAAAATTGCAGCATTTACAAAAAAAGCAAGGTTCAACGCTATAACAGTGTCAAAGAAATTGAATCTTATCGCCTTCTTCATGCCCACAGAAGTCCGGTCATACTTCCTGGTCTGTACCAACGAAGAATGTAAATACAAATTATGTGGCATCACTGTCGCGCCAATAATTCCTATGGCAATATATAAGGCTTCCCCGTTTAACTTTGAAGGAACGAATCCCTTGAGCACATCACCATACACAGGAGATACAATGAGCATCTCCACCACAAAAGAGATTCCAATAATGGCGACCAATGAAATGATAAAAGCCTCCATTACCCTCATTCCCTTATTGAGTAGTAACAGTAATAACAAAGTGTCTAAAGCGGTTAAGCAAATGCCCCAAATCAGGGGCAGCCCAAATAGTAAATTGAGCCCTATAGCCATCCCTACAATTTCTGCCAGGTCGCAAGCTGCAATTGCTATTTCTGCCAAAATATATAGGGGAATATTAGCCCATCCGGGATAAGCATTTTTTGATGCCTGTGCCAGGTCAAGACCTCTTACAATGCCTAACCTGGCACTAAGGGATTGCAAAAGAACTGCCATAAGATTAGACATCAGCAGCACCCACACTAATTTATAGCCAAATGCAGACCCACCCGCTATATCGGTAGCCCAGTTTCCGGGATCCATATAACCAACGCTTACGAGATAGGCCGGCCCCAGGAATGCCAGGATTTGCCGCCAGCCTTTCTTTTGGATTGATACTGTTGAATGGACTTCACTTAATGAATGCGAGTCGGTTTTTTTCACTAAATATAATTTTTAGATATCGTGATAATATCAGTCGGTAAATTAAAAAAAAAATAAAAATACTTTACAAAAGTATAAAGTTAGATTAATCTAACTAAATATTCAATTTAAAATAACTTAATTTTTTTACCAGGCTGTTTTTATTATTAGCTTTGAGCTATGAATTCACTAACAGAAGAAAATTATCTAAAGGCTTTATTTAATATCGCCAACGAGTCTGGCGAAGTTAATGTTACGGAATTGTCTAAAAATCTTGATATAAAAATGCCCACTGTGACCAGCATGATGAAAAAGCTGGCCAGGAAACAATTGGTTCATTATGAAAGTTATAAGCCTTTGCGACTTACCGAAAAAGGAAAAAAAGAGGCAGGGCTTATTATAAGAAAGCACCGGCTTACCGAAATGTTTTTAGTAGATAAAATGAAACTGGGCTGGGAAGATGTACATGATATAGCAGAGCAAATAGAACATATTCAGTCTCCGGTTTTTTTTGAAAAGATGGACGAACTGCTCGATTACCCAAAGATAGACCCTCATGGCTCACCTATACCCGATGCAAAGGGCAAGATAACCTGGAAAGAATACAATAAGCTGAGTGACTGTAGTGTCGGTGAAACAGTAAAGCTCGCTGCTGTGATTAAAACCTCTTCAGAATTCCTAAAATTTTTAAATGCCCGGGAAATGCGTTTGGGATTAAAAATTAAGATCAGATCAATAGAGCCTTTTGATAAATCCATAGTGGTGAGTTACGGAAAAAGAATGGCCGAAGTACTAAGCAATGTAGCCTGTGAAAGATTATTGGTAGAAAGGGAAGGGTGATCTGAAAAGGCTGACTTCGTCTGGTACTCTTACCAAAAAGAGGGTATTGAAAATACATTGGTCACTGGAAGAAGCCGTGTTCAGTTCAAATAACTTCCCACAATAGGCAGTCTCCTTCCTACCCCAAAGGCCTTTGGAGAAACACGAATGATAGGGCAGAATTGATTTCTTTTATATTCATTATTGTTGACCATTCGCAAAATTCGGTCAACTAAAGCAGCATCATATCCTTGCTCTTTTATTTCCGAAGGCCCCTGAACTCTTTCAATATATTGATAGAGAATCTGATCAAGGATGTCGTAGAGCGGAAGGCTATCACTATCCTTCTGATCGGGTTTCAATTCTGCAGAGGGCGCTTTAGTTAATATATTATCCGGAATAATTTCTGTTGATGAATTAATGTATTTAGCCAGCTCATAAACCTGCAGTTTATAACAATCTCCAAGCACGCCTATGCCCCCGGCCATATCGCCGTAGAGTGTTCCATAGCCTACAGCCAGCTCACTTTTGTTGGAAGTATTTAATAATATGTATCCAAACTTATTGGCGATTGCCATCAAAAGATTTCCTCTTGTCCGTGCCTGTATATTCTCTTCAGCGATTCCAAAGGGCGTGTGTGCAAATGTAGGTTTCAGCTCATGTAAAAACTGATCGTATATCTTCTTTATGGGAACGATATCATAAGGATTGCCAAGGTTTTTACTTAACTGTTCTGCGTCACTAACTGAATGTGCTGTAGAATATTCTGAAGGCATTATAATAGCCCTTACATTTTCTTTTCCTAATGCCTCACAGGCAAGAGCGATCGTGACCGCGCTATCCACTCCACCACTGCTGCCGATGATGGCTTTGATAAATCCCATCTTTGAAAAATAATCTCTTATTCCTAATATAATCGCTTTATAAACCTGCGAAATATTCAACTCAGGTAAAAACTTTAAAGGCTCTGAAAGGATACCGGGAACTGCTATAGCAGGTTCTATCACTGGCGCATCGACAGTGCCGTCATCATTCAGAATTACTTCTTGTAAACCTTCTTCAAATTGCC
>JBDTIC010000196.1:0-4745 GCA_039936595.1 Ginsengibacter sp.
GATTTGATTATTATGGTAACGTATCCTAAGTCATTCATTGAAAAAGTCCTTGGGAAAAGTGCCACAAAAAACATGGCTTTCTACTCTACGATACCTATCCTGGCAATACCTGCCATAGGCGACCGTGTACTTTAAATAAATGTTTTATTACACCATCTAATACATCAAAAAATAAAACATGAAAGAGATCGTAAAAAAAATCACAAAGAAAGAATTCAGCTACCATACTGATAAAAACTCATTCAAAGAAAAAAATGTAAGATCAAAAAAGTTTCTTGCTGTTTTTGATGGATTCAAATTTTCAAAAAGCACCCTGGATTATGCAATACAATTAACCAAAGAGGCAGATGCCTACCTTGTAGGTATTTTTTTAGATGAATTCATATACCATTCTTATGATGTAGCACAAATTCTTATATCATATAAAAATGCCGAAGAGTTATTAGGAGAGATGGCTACAAAAGACAAAGTAAAAAGAAATGGAGCGGTAAAGCAATTTGAGAAAGCATGTAACGAAGCAGGCATTCAGTATACTTTCCATCGTAACATTGGCATTGCTATACAGGAATTAAAAACGGAAAGTATTTTCGCAGATTTAATTATTATTAATGACAATGAAACTTTTAACCGGTTTTTAGAAGATTCGCCTACTCGCTTTATTAAGGAATTGTTACCTGATGTTCAATGCCCGGTGTTGGTTGTCCCCGACCAGTTTAAGCCGATAGATAAAATTACGTTGCTTTACGATGGTGGTCCTTCTTCTGTATTTGCAATTAAAATGTTTAGCTACCTGTTCGGTAATTTTTCGAATCTTCCGATTGAAGTATTCTCAGTGAACGATCAGATGCAGGGTTCTCATTTACCCAATAATAAACTGATGCGCGAATTCATTAAACGGCATTTCCCAAAAGCAAAATATGTAGTAGCGAAGGGAAATACAGAAGAACAGATACTTGGTCATTTACGTTATCATAAAGGAAATGAGTTAGTAGTATTGGGCGCTTACCGAAGAAGTGAAATATCACGCTGGTTCAAAACCAGTATGGCAGATATATTAATGAAAGAACTTGAGACGCCTCTATTTATAGCACACAACAGGTAAAGGGTCATTACAAATTAATTTTTATAAATTTTTAAAACGATGAAACAAATCTTAGTACCAATCGATTTTTCAAAAAGCGCCAACAATGCACTTGATTTTGCAGTTCAGTCTGCAAAGATTCTTCCGGCAGAGATCACACTGCTTCATTCCTTTGAAGTAAATGGTAATATGTATACTGATTACATGGGTGTAAACAAGGAGTTTACTCTGACCCTCTTTAATGAGGCGAATGAAAAATTAGCTGATCTTAAGCAGCGTATTAAAAAAGCCGATGGAGTAGTTGTAGATACATTAGTTTCTAAAGAACCATTACAAGAGGCTATTAAAACATCAATAAAAGAAAAAGCATTTGACCTGGTGATAATGGGTACATTGGGAGCAAGTGGCCTTAAGGAAAAGCTATGGGGAAGCCGAACTTCGGCAGTAATTGGCAAGTCAGCGGTGCCGGTAATGGTTATACCTATAGATTATAAATGGGAAAAACCGAAAAAAGTATTATTGGCTACTAATCAATTTGAAAAGGAACCGGCTATACTCAATTACCTGTTTGAGCTTGCAGGGCTCTACATGGCAAGTGTGCAGGTTGCCGTATTTACTGACGAGGACGATGATAAAGCCTTAACCTTTGTGGATCATAAAAATAAAATCGCAGAATATGACACTTTCCTAAAAGACACATATAAGGAAGATGCACTCACTTCCACGCACCTGTATGGGGAAGAGTTTGAAGATTCTTTGCAGGATTTTATTAAAGAAAATGACATTGACTTGCTCGTCATGGTTACTTATCAGCAACGATTTTGGAACAGGATATTTAATCCCAGCAAAACCAAAAGAATGAGTTATCATACTAATATTCCCTTACTTGCCATTCCGGCAACTTAAGATCAACTTTCATATTCATCGCTTTAAGATTAAAAAACATGAAAAGAATACTGGTGCCAACTGATTTTTCGCCCAATGCCCTAAGTGGCTTGCGCGTTGCGGTGGATATTGCATTAAGAACTAAAGGAACGATAATCCTCTATCATGTTTACATACCTGTTGAAGGCCCCTTTATAGATAATAAAACAAAAAGAAAAGAATATAACATAGAAACAGAAAAAATTATATTAAAACGCCTTCAGCGCGTGAAGAAAAAGGTATTAAAAGATGTTAATAACGTCCCTATATCAACCATTATAGGCCGCTCACCACTGATAAATAATATACTTGGTTTTGCAGAACATAATCATATTGACCTGATCGTGATGGGTACAAAGGGAACCAGTGGCATTAAGAAATTGCTCGTTGGTTCTGTAGCATCGAAAATTGTGCAAAGGACTGATATTCCTGTTTTGTTAATACCTGAAAAATTTGAACGGACAGAATTGGATCAAATCGTTTTTGCTTCGGATTATCAACTATCTGATCAGCAGGCCATTTCTTTTACACTAGGGTTTGGAAAACTTTATAACGGGAACGTCACAATTGCACACTTACTCAGCGCAGATATACCTGAAAAGAAAAAAGAAAAGGAAAAAAATGATTTTGATTCCTACGCACGCTATATGCAGCGAAAATTCAACAGGAACAACATAAAATTCCAACTACTTGAAGTAGCACCGGGCAATGAAAAAATGGAGACACTGGAAAAAGAAATTCCATACAATATGCTTGTTATGGTGCGCAGAAAAAGAAGCTTTTTTCAGAAAATATTTTCAGAAAGTTTTACAAAAAGCATGGCGTGCATTGCAAAGAAACCACTGCTGATAATTCCCCAGGTTGAAATTATAGGAGAGAAACAATTAGAAGAAGAATACAACAAACAACTAAATAAATAAAAAAATGGAAAAAGATCTATTATCAAAAATCGCGATCGTAACAGGCGCTGCGTCTGGCATCGGCGAGGCAGCTGCATTATTATATGCGCTACACGGAGCGAAGGTAGTGGTGTCAGACATTAATGAAACGAAGGGTAAGGATTTAGTGGAAAAGATTAAAAAAAATTCCGGTGAAGCCATCTTTGTAAAAACCGATGTAAGCGATGCATCACAATGCATGGCATTAGTGGATAAGACCATTGAACAGTTTGGAAGTGTGGATATCTGTTTCAACAATGCAGGTATAAGTGGGGAATCCAACCCGGTAGCGGATATGAGTATTGAAGGATGGAATAAAATGATAACGACCAACCTGAGCAGTGTGTTTTATTGTATGAAATACCAGGTAGCACAAATGCTAAAACAAGGAGGCGGAGTGATCGTAAACAATTCTTCCATATTAGGCTCTGCAGGATTTGCCAACTCCTCTGGCTATGTTGCCGCCAAACATGGAATGATAGGCCTAACGCAAACTGCTGCCATTGAATATTCAAAAAATGGAATTCGTGTAAATGCAATCGGACCGGGATTTATAAACACTCCTTTATTATCAGAGGCTGGTATTGATAAAGAAAGTCAGAAAGCATTAGTTCAATTGCATCCAATTGGGAGGTTAGGCGAGTCGAATGAGGTTGCTGAATTGGTAATTTGGTTAAGTTCTGATAAGGCTTCGTTTGTTACAGGAAGCTACTACCCGATAGATGGCGGCTATCTTGCGCAATAAAACCGATTACGGATTGGTTGATCCTTATTTACATCAGATAATGGGATGTGGCTGGTTGAGCATCTATATTAGTAATTAAGCTTAGAAGGTACGCAGTAACAAAACAATCTGAACAAGGAAAAATAATCAATGTTTCATTTCTATCGGTAACTTTATAATCTACAAAACAACAAAAATGATAAGTTCTAAACATTGGTGGTTAATTACGCTTAAGGGCCTCATCTTTATTTTTTTGGGTGGATATATTTTAAAATTCCCAGTAGGAGGTATGCTGGGTCTGATCGTTTATGGAGGATTTTCACTATTGTTATCAGGCATTATTATTATATCCTTTGCTATTAGCACGCGAAGAATGAATCCTAACTGGACATGGCAAATGGCTGAAGGCCTCTTGGACATAGCTCTTGCAGTCGTCCTGTTGCTTAATATTGGGCTTACCGCTATTACGCTGCCCTATGTGTTTGCATTTTTCGGCGTTCTTACTGGAATATTTTGGGTAATGGAATCTCTTTATTTTAAGCAGAACGGTTACCAATATTGGCTTGTTGCCCTTATAGCCGGGTTGTTTAGCATTCTTATCGGCATACTCATATTTTACCGCCCTATGCTTGCAGCTCTTACCATCGTGGGTATCATAGGTATTATGTTTATAATACAGGGCATTTTCCTGGTTTTGTTTTCAATAGAAGTAAGCGGCTCAAAAAAAAAGATTTTGGGAGACAGACTATAACGAATTGACAGATCATACCCTAAATACCAAAGATGACTGAAGAAAAATCAAATCTTAAATCGACAGTCCTGAATCCTTTTTCACCACAGTGACCCTTATTCTCTATAATCTGTTGATGAGGCTCACCTCTTGGCATGAGCAAAATCATTGTTATTTTACTTTTACCATTCTACTTTTGGCTTTAAAAATTATAGCATCTCACACGATTTTTACACTCTAAATGAAAAATATGAAACTGGCAATTGATGAAGACACAACAATTAAAGAGATACAAAAAAAATTTACAGAAGTGTATCCATTCCTAAAAATTGAATTTTACAAAAAGCC
>JBDTIC010000197.1:0-9805 GCA_039936595.1 Ginsengibacter sp.
GGTGTCTCCACCAACCGGCCACAATTCGCAATGGACTCTCTAATAAAACGAACAAGATGTCAGTGAATACGATAAATGCGGTTTTTAAAAGTGGGATGAACTTTACAGTTGATGTGAATGGACATTCCATAGAAATAGACACTGATGAGTCAGGTGGTGGTGAAAACAAGGGCACCCGGCCAAAGGTGCTTATGCTTGTATCCCTGGCTGGTTGTACCGGCCTGGATGTATTAGGCATGTTGAAAAAAATGAGGGTAAAGTTTTCTGACTTTTCGATCAATGTAGAAGGTCACCTTACCGATACAATTCCTACCACTTATGACAAGATGGTTATTCAGTATTCAATCAGGGTTTCGAAAGAAGATGAATCAAAAGTATTAAAAGCAGTAAAACTTTCTGAAGAAAAATATTGTGGGGTAACTAAAATGTTTAAAACATTTGCGGACGTTTCTCATACTATAATCTATTTATAAAAGCACAATAAACCCTCAACAACTGCTCTTCATAGCACTACTCTCCTCTATTAACTGGTTCATGCGCTGTCCAAGATATTAGTTTTGTTGACTAAACCGATGGGCTAATTTTTCTGTTTTTTTTCGAATTATTAACAATGATTTGTATAAAAAATAATACACGAACTGAATTGTAGCCATCATAGCTTTATATTTGCCCCTGTTTATCACAAACCAGTAACATGAATTTTAAACGCATCAACAACATTACAGGGTGGGCAATATGTATTATAGCCTCTTTTGTTTATTTATCTACCATGGAAGCCACCGGCAGTTTTTGGGATTGCGGTGAGTTTGCTTCCAGTGCCTACAAACTTCAAGTTCCGCATCCGCCGGGAGCGCCTTTGTTCATATTGATGGGAAGGCTTTTCATGGCTCCTTTTTCAAATCCTGACAATGCAATTCTCGGTTTAAATAGTATGAGTGCATTGATGAGTGGCTTCACGATTTTATTCTTGTTCTGGAGTATTACCCATTTCGCCAGGAAGATCATTGAAAAGAATGCCGTGGGTGCTCTCACCGGCGACCAGCTTTTTACAATAATGGCTGCCGGAGTCGTTGGGTCCCTGGCTTACACATTTTCGGATTCTTTTTGGTATAGTGCAGTAGAATCTGAGGTTTACGCAAGTTCCTCTTTTTTTACGGCCATTGTATTTTGGGCAGCGCTTAAGTGGGAACAAGCGGTTACGGATGAAAAATTGCGTGGCGTTAAAGGAAATTTTACCCGTGCCGACAGGTGGTTAATATTAATTTTCTATATGGTTGGGCTGGCAGTAGGCGTGCATTTGCTGGCCATTCTCACTATTCCCGCTATCGTAATGGTCTATTATTTTAAGCGTTATAAAGTAACCAAATGGGGTACTCTTTATGCTTTCATAGCGGCGTGTATTATTACAGGAATAGTGCAGGTGCCCATGATACAATGGAGTATTAAACTGGCATCTAACTTTGATATCCTGTTTACCAATAGTTTTGGAATGCCCTTCTTCACGGGCTTTACATTTTTCTTTGTGATGCTCGCTGTAATCATCTACCTGATGCTAAGGCTGGCGAAAAGAAAAAACTGGAATTTTTTAAGATTGGCGATGTGGAGTTTCGCATTTGTGTTATTAGGATTTTCTACTTATTTCACTACCATGATCCGTTCACTTGCAGATCCTGCAATTGATATGTTTAATGTAGATAATCCCTTAAGTCTGGAAGGGTACCTGAGCCGTGAACAATATGGTGACTGGCCCATTCTCAAAGGCCAGGATTTTACCGATGAGCCTACCGATCAAAAATATGCAGATACTTATGTAAAAGGAAAAGATAGGTATGAGAAAAAAGGGAAAAAGGTTGAAACGGAATATAGCCCATCTGATGTTCATTTCTTCCCGCGCATGTGGGACAATAGTAATGACCAGGGGCATGCAGACTACTATGCCAATTTTGCCGGGATAGGTAAAGACCCCAAGACCGGAAAATATTATGAGAAACCCACCATGTCTGATAATATTGCCTTCTTTTTCAGTTATCAGTTCAATTGGATGTATTGGCGCTATTTTATGTGGAATTTTGCCGGAAAGCAAAATGATCTACAGGGCATAGATATGGGCAATGTGCGGGATGGAAATTGGATTACGGGAATCTCCTTTTGGGACAATGCGCGTCTCGGCGACCAGAGTAAGATGCCCGATAGCCTGAAGCATAATAAGGCACATAATAGATTATTTGCCCTACCCTTTTTGCTGGGTATCCTGGGCCTTGTCTATCAGTACAAAAAAGATAAAAACGATACTTTAATCGTAGGCTTACTATTTTTCTTTACAGGAATCGCTATCGTGTTTTATCTCAACCAGGCAGGTAACCAGCCTCGTGAACGGGACTATGCTTACGTAGGCTCATTTTACGCCTTTGCGATATGGATAGGCCTGGGAGTGATGTATGTAAAGGAATTATTTGTAAAATATATGAGTGGCAAAATCGCCAACTATGCAGCGGCAGCATTATGCCTGTTAGCGGTTCCTGTGTTAATGGCTAGCCAGGAATGGAACGATCATGATAGAAGTCATAAAACATTAGCAAGGGATCTTGCGAAAGATTATTTGGAGAGTTGCGCTCCCAATGCTATCCTCATAACGTTTGGTGATAATGATACCTACCCACTGTGGTATGCGCAAGAGGTACAGGGCATTCGTAAAGACATCAGAGTGATTAATTCCAGCTTAATGGGTACCGACTGGTATATTAATCAATTGAGATATGCCGTCAATAAAAGTGCACCTATACCCGCAATATGGAGTGCTGACCAGATCATAGGAAGCAACAGGGACGTAGTTTATTTCTTTCCTGACTTGCCTGGGGCTAAAGTAGATCAAACAAAGCCCATGGACTTATTTACCATGATGAAAGATTATGCGGGTAGCAATGATCCTACAAGGATGTATCAGAATGGAGCAGATTTTCTGAATATATTTCCGACAAAAAATGTCAAAATACCTGTAGATACCAATCTTGTGAAGCAGAATGGGACTGTAAATGCTGGCGATAGTGTGTTAAGTGAAATTGACTTTACCATTCCAAAGAGCGCCCTCATGAAAAATGAAAGTGCTATTCTTAATATCATCGCTGCTAATAACTGGAAGCGGCCTATATATTTCACCTCACCTTATGATGAACTTGGCTTCCAGCAATACTTAAGAACCGATGGATTGACCTACAGGCTTGTACCGGTAAAAAATGCAGAAGTAAACCGGGATTGGGCTTATAATGTAATGATGAATAAATTTACCTTTGGAAACGCTAATGTTCCAGGAGTATATTATGACGAAGAAAACAGAAGGCATCTTAATACGATCAGAATGCAATTTGCACAGGTAGCGAGCAATCTGGCTGATCATGGTAAAAAAGAAGAAGCCAAAAAGTTGCTTCAAAGATGTGATTCAATGATGCTTCCGCAAAATTTTCCTTATGGAATGGTATCACGCAGGCAGCAGCAGGATCAAATATCAGGGCAGTTTTTATTGGCTGCTTATAAAGCCGGTGACACGGTCCTGGCTAAGAAAATTTCCGATGCTCTGCGAACGGATCTCCAGCAACAGGTGATGTATTTCAATAGTCTTGGTGAAAACAGGCAGGCATCTCTCGCCTATGAGAACCAGATTGTACAGCAATTGTTGCAGCCACTCCAGGGCATGGAGCAATATTTTACCAAACCGGATTCCATATTACCTGCAGAAAACAGAGGACCCGTAATCAATACTGAAGTACCCCGGCAGGATACACAGATCCACGATAAAACTCAATAGATTTTCAGCAACAACTCATATTCCCGGTGTTTTTCAGCACCGGGATTTTTTTGCTTTTTAGAAGGCGATTGTTGATCGTATACGTCGCCGCAAAGTAGTTACCACTTCCCTTTCTTTTGGATTTGATGTAGTCATTAGTGAAGTTTTAGGATTTGGTAGTCATATATATAAATTGATCTGTTCAAAAAAATCAGGCATGGGCAAGCATTTCAGCAGGTTTGAGTGTCGCGCCCATCCCAGCTTTGAAAATTAGTTGGTGTGTAGTTGAACCTTTATTATCCTAACCTTAGAAAATTATTTTACCTATCTTATACGCTGTGATAAACAATAGCACTTTATTTATGTAATTGATTTTTTTTGACAGACTTATTATGAGTATTATTTGTACTGACTAATTAATAATATCTGACTATCAAAAGCATTTTTAACGGGCCATGCGATGCCGATGTTCATCAACAAATCTCCGTTATAAACGACCCCTTTATCATTTTTATCCTCCGCCTTTTTAATACTATATTGCTGCTGAGGATTTAGCGCTTCTAGTTTCAAAATGGATGATCCACGGTCTATCGGCTGACTCCCTGGTAAGTACTTAGCCATATTGTAGCAAAACAGAACGGACGTTTTGCCATCCTCAGCATTATATTGCAATGCACACCTATTACTCTCATAGGGAGAGACCAAGCGATGTAAAATGCCCTGTTGTACCATTGGCCGAATTTCTTTATAAATTGCTATTTTATTTTTGGCGATCTCAAGTTCTTTCGGACTCCATTCACGAATATCGCTGCCAACGCCCAGTACACCGCTCATGGATACATCGAATTTATATTCCAACGAGACTGGCTGCTGCTGAAAACCAATAATATTGTCTACTACCCATGACACCATTGTGTTTGCAGGCATGGCGCTTAAATATCCGTATTGGATAAAAATCCGATCAAGTGCAACTGCATTATCACTCACCCAGGCCTGATCCATTCTGGACATCATCCCTAAATCGATACGACCACCACCACTGGCACAGCTTTCAAATAATACTTCCGGAAATCTTTTCTTTAATTCATCAAACAGCCTGTAAAGATTTTCAATATAAAGTATGCGAACTTCCCGTTGTATTGCTACCGGGGCATCCATCCAGCCAGGCTCAGACAAATAACTATTTTGATCAACCTTGACAAAATCAATTTTATTTTCTTTCAATAATTTAGTCATCACATTAAGTAAATGGTTGTATACCTCTTCTTTGGCTAAATTGAGCAAAACCCGGTATCCTAATTCTTTTTTTCTACCAGGGTACTTTAATATCCAATCAGGATGTGATTTATAAATATTGCTGTTGATATTGACACTTTCGGGTTCTATCCAAATTCCGAACTTCATCCCCAAATTATTAATACGTTTTATCATAGATGAAAGCCCGTTAGGAAATTTATTTTTATCTACTTCCCAGTCACCCAACCCACGATCAGACGCAGTACGTCCTTTAAACCATCCATCATCAATTGCAAATAGTTCTACGCCCATTTCTGAAGCTTTTTTTGCCATTTCAACCTGTTCATCTTCGTTTAAGTGATAGGTCGTTGCATACCAGCTGTTAAATAACACGGGTCGCATATCATATCTATGTTCCTTTGGAAGAATTTCTTGTCTGATGTAAGCGCTCAGGCTTTGAGATACACCTTCAGAACCATTCAAAGAGTATCCCACAGAAAGTTTAGGAGTTTGAAACTCCTGTCCGGGCTTGAGATTAATTTCCGTGTCCCAAAAGTTAATGCCACCTAAAATCTGAACAGTTGAATTGAAGGTCTTATCAAAAGCAAGTGTCCAGTTCCCACTGTAATGGAGAGAACCAAACCAGGTGGGTCCTTTTTCATCCTTATAAGAATTCTGAGGCCTTACTTGAAACCAAGGGGCATTAAAGTTTGATTTAAACGCTTTATTTTCAATTAATTTTACTCCCGGCGTAAGTAAGCTCTCATTTGGTTGAAACTCATTCATTTGCGACCCCGAAAGTTGAGATAAGACGTACTCATCTGATGGTAATACCATACTTCCGGACATTAAATTTTCTATTTTAATAATTTCTTTTCCAGAGGTATTTTTTACTTCTATCCATTTTTCAAGAATATCAAACTCAGGGAGAACACGGATGTAAGAAATTACCTGCAAAGGATATGTATTGTCCTTTTGTATAATTTTAAGAGTTTTTCTGTTGTTCACACTAATGATCTCACCGCTGACAAATTCAAGATCTGCGTCTCTTACATGATCTGCAAAAACGACCTCTAAAACAGGGCTTTTGAAAGGATATCCGCCACGAACAGGAACTTCATCAATACGGTCTTGCCAGGCAGCATTTTTTTTCTGGGAGGTAGCCTGTTTTGCGCTGCCGTAAAATACAGGAATTACTTTTTTGTTTCTGGTAACCACAATCTGATATGCAGATGACTTTGTTTGAATCATCCAGCCATTCGCATCATTTAGTGGTTCAATAGGATTTGCATGTTGGGGATATGCAAACGCTGGTATTAAAATAAATCCCAGCATTTTTAGGGTCCAATTTCTAAAATAATTGAATGACTGTATTTTCCGTTTCATAATTCTATATTTTATTAGCGATATCAATTAAAATTTACCAGGCTAATATAACTTTTTGTAAGAAATTGAAAACTCGCATAATGTAATCGAAAATGTTATATTTAATCAGAGAGCGATATCATTAAGTATCTATTAGCACTGCATTTTGCAAACAATCTTTTATGGCTATACCGAAACCCAAAAGTTGCCATTTGCGGTAATTGTTTCCTGATTCCCATTCACGAGGTGCCTTACGCAATTGGCCTGCTAATTTATTCTGTGAATACCCTACTGCGCTGAATTGTAGCAATTACTTACAGAAACATTCCCGGGCAGATAGATTATAGTATGTCATGGTTATTTATGTAAACCAATAGGAATACAAATCTCCGTTGGTTAAATGAAATCGAAGCTTAACTTTTTTGCCCTTTAGTTTTGCCAAATTGTTTCCTCCTTTCCAGGTTACCGTTATTGAGAGTTGATCACCTGAAATTGTCTTTGCTTCTGAAAGGGTAAATCCCGGAATTGGTCTCCCGGTCGAATCAAGTAATTCCACTTTTAAGCTACCAGAACTACGAAGATTAACATTGACATTTAATTTTGAACCTGTAAAAGAGATTTCTTTTGATGTAGCTACACCAGTATCATCTCCACCATTTGAGAGAGAAACAAATCCATCACGGCGCCAACTGGCTCGCGCGATTCGAGCTATCTGCTTTTGAGTAGCACTACTACCTCCATGTGCCAAATTCATTCCACCATAATAAAGATAAACCCTATCTTTTGTTTGATAGAATTTTGAGGATGTGTATATCGCACCATCGTCCCATGATCCTTTAATTCCCAACGGAATAATTGGATCCCGGCTTGGACGCTCCCAAAGTCTCAGATCACGTGACGATGCAATTTCTGGCTGAACCCCGCCATCTCCATACGTTGCAAAAATGCCGGAACTATAGCTGCTAACATCAAAGACCCACGGCAAGCCAATGTAAATACCTTCGTAGGGATGAATTGACATTCCATAAACCTGGGCTTCAATACCTCCCTTAGCCCAAACCAACATATCATCTCTAAAATCGCCTTCGACGGCTAACGTCCAGTCAGACCCTGGGTCATCCGGAGCAGTCCAGTCAGTAAAGTTTTTACTCGTAGAAATAAAAGAGGCCCTGTCTAATTTATTAGGCGTTACACTAGTATTGCTCATAGACGTGTTCTGTTTTGTAGAGGCGATAAAAAGCTTTTTAGATTCGTCATAGGCCACTGTAGAAACGTCAGCATAACTAATAACCGGATTTCCTTCGTACGCTTTCCAGTCGATTCCATCCTTTGAAAAAAAGACTCCATATCCAAATGGCCTCTTTCTGATGGTATCCGTTTTCACCACATCCATCAATTTATATCGTCTTTCAATGTTAATATCATAAGGATCGTAAATTAAAGTTCCGCCGCCTGTTTTACAGATATTATTTTTTTTGCTCCCTTTGTAGTCAACTATACCCAGATCCGGTTTTTTCCACGTGATTCCGTCATTACTGGTAGCATAGCACAGGAAATAGTTGCCTTTGCTATAAGCGGTGTACCACATTCTATAGCCGCTACCTTTGGGCTCATCCACCAGAACAGTACCGTATATATAAACAGCATCTCCTTCCCAAGGTTCAGTTGCAACGATTAATGGCCTTGTTTTATTACCGGGATGCACAATGCGCTGTATATCAACCATTGTTTCCAGGTGATAATTATCTAAGAACAATTCTCTTGTTTCGTTTTTTAGCTGGCTTATATATGCTACCTCATAATTAAGCTCAATGTCATCCCAAAATGAAATGCCTTGACTTTCTTCATCAGATATGATTGCCACTGTAACATGTGTACATTTCTCAGGTGCCTGCATTTCAATATCTATTTGTTGCCATTCAGTACTCAATGCAGGTGAAATTATTTTAACTCCAATTCGTTTATCGTTTTGATCCCAGAACTCCATGTAAAAATTGGCAGGCGTACCAGTTTGGCCCTTTATCCATGCTGTTGCCACATATCTTGTTCCCGGATTAGCTATTCGTTTTTCACTTCTTACCGAAAGATTAAGAGTGGCAGACGAATCTGCTACCCGAAGAGATAAGTCGTCGTCTGTGATACCGTGCCTTTGTTCTGAGGATATTGTTGCTGTTTGCAAATCCTTGCCTATTGTCCAAAAGAGAGGACGTTGCTCAGGATCTCTCGACATAAAATCACCATTCGCTACTAAATTATCCCCTTTTACAGTAATCTGGGCATGTAGGTTTGGAAATAAAAATAATTGAATTAGGATTGCTATTGATTGCAATATGATCTTCTTATTCATAATCTTGTTTAAATTTTTTCTTCCTATAGTATGATCCTTATCAAGATGCAAACAAAATCTTCAATGGGCTTCTTTTAGCCAACAAATTTTTGCTTTTGAACTCTCCCTTGCGCAACAAAGAAATATCACCTGTCAACAGAAAGTTTTTCATGACTATTCGGTCACCAATTTAGCGATAAGTGATAATGCCTGCAAAACATTTTGTCAGGATTTAATAAAGGTGTCAATTACGATCTCAAAATGGCGAATGCATCGGTACCTTCAACAGATCTATATTTTTCTCATATTTTTATTTCACATTTAAAATTTCTCAGAAGATTCCTTGTCTTTACTTTCACCTATGCACATTGTTTCCCCATTGCCCAGCCTAGTAGAGGCAATGCGTGTCATGCGGTTCATTATAGCGTGTATACCTACTTTTAATCTCTAAATGAGTATCCATGGTTCAACTGTCTTTACATATTTATTTTTGACGAGTCGTCGATTAAATTTTGAGATAGAAAAATCTGTTACTACTCCTCAACAATAAAACAGATGACCAGAAATGTATTTTACGATGGTTATTAATAAGCTTCACACTTCATTTCGCACTGTTCATCTCATAACTGCCGGCAGATTTCGGCAAGAAAAGTTGCAGAATAAAAAGGAGTTTAGTTAGGCGATTAGGTGGACAGACTTAAAAATACTTTTTTTAAGAAGTAACCGGAAAACAATCGATTAGATGATTGCAGGAAGTCCGGCGCAACTTATTCTTTATCCAATCATATTAAATTTGCAAATAGAACTTAACAGGCAATGAATACAGGAAGTTGTAAGTGAAATGATATTTTGTTAGGAAATGGATTTATAACGAAGTTTATAAACACATCATTTCTTAATGCGGGTATGGCCTTTCAAAATTTGGCACTGTGCATCTTCCAAAAAACGGTTCTTGAATTTATGCCAACATAACGGTTACTATATTCTAAAAAAATTATTCAGAACCGGAAACTCTTCCACCGCATAGAAATCTTTTGGAATAATACTGATCATCAAGGTTGCTGATGGTAACACCATGAGTGGATGCATGAAGAAAG
>JBDTIC010000198.1:0-5283 GCA_039936595.1 Ginsengibacter sp.
TCTCTTCAGAATAGTTTATGATCTTAGTCCCAAACTCATCCTTCCAAAAAAGGATGCAAAATTTTTACCCTCAAATTTTTAAATGAAAAATGTTATTTAATCCTACCATATTAAAAGGTGCTTTCACTATTGATGTAGTGCCTTTCCAGGACAGCCGTGGATTTTTTACGAGAACATTTTGTGAAAAGGAATTCGGCGTACAAAATCTGGTATCGCATTTTGTACAGGCCAATCATTCAGGTACGCATGGAAAAGGTGTTATCCGGGGTATGCACTTTCAGCGGTTGCCTTTTTGTGAAGTAAAACTGGTGAAGTGTGTACAGGGATCCGTGTTTGATGTGATTATAGATGTAAGGGCTGGTTCGCCCACGTTTTTACAATGGTTTGGTGCAGAGCTTTCAGCAGAAAATAAACGCATGATGTATGTGCCTGCGGGCTTTGCTCATGGCTTTCAAACTCTGACCGATTATTCAGAAATCACTTACATGGTATCGAATTTTTATAATAAAGAAAGTGAGGCAGGTGTAAAATACAATGATGAAAAAGTCAATATCGGATGGCCATTGCCTGTTTCTTTGGTTTCTGACAAAGACAACAATATCCCTAACATTGATGATTCATTTACCGGAGTAACTTTATGATTAAGGATCCTGATACGCCTTTGGTTACAGTCGGCATACCTACCTACAACAGGCCACAAGGTTTGGCGAGAACGCTTGAGTGCATTCTGAATCAGAGTTACAAACATTTGGAAATTATCGTCTCAGATAATTGTTCTACTGACGCGGCTGTATTGCCCATTTTAGAAAAGTACGCCCTACTGGATAAACGGGTAGCCTTTTATGTACAGGAAAAAAATTTGAGCATTGTTCCTAACTTTCAGTTCCTGCTCGACAGAGCACGCGGTGAGTATTTCATGTGGGCAGCCGATGACGATTTTTGGGATCCCAATTTTATTGAAGTTTGTATAAGAGGTATGTTGGCAAATAGTGATGTAGTCATTAGCATGACGGACTTAAAAATCGTAGGAGCAGATGGCAAAGCAACGCCAAGCAAGCTCAATCGTGGATTTATGCAAAATAGCCTGCTTGCAAGAAATTTTAATTTTGTAAAAAGTACAGGAGAAACTAAATATTATTTTTGCGGACTTTACAAAACTGCTTTAGTCAAAAATATACCTTTTGATAATAGCTGGGGTGGGGATCATCTGTTTATTTTTGAGGCCCTTTCAAAAGGGAAATTCCTTTATCTGCCCGGTGAGTCTGATTTTTATTATTACCGTGGCGGCAGTTCCACTAATATGGACCGGGTAAGGAAGGCTTTCAATATAAAAAGCAAATTTTATTTTTTTGAAGCTTATATTTTAAAATACACCACTTACCAGTTTACCTTCCGTCATCTTTCATCTTTAAAAAAAATTGCTCTCTTTATCACTAATTGGTTTGGGTTAATTTGCAACGAAGACTTTATTTTGTATTATATTTTCATAAAGAAGCCTGTTAAAACGTTATTCAAAAAACTTAAAAGAAAATAAACTGGACTTAATCAGCACAATAAAAAAAATACTAAAAGTACACTCTGTACCAACTTATCAACAGGATGGTCTTACTACTGTACATAATAACGGCTTTATGCAGGATCCTGATTTTGTCCGAGCAGAGGTTGCAGGTGCAGCAACCGGCTCATGGAGCAAAATCCATTGGAGAGTACACGTCATTTTATGGGTGGCTTATCAATGTGCTTCCGTTGAAGGCGATTTTGTAGAATGCGGAACTAATAAAGGTGGGTTTTCCAAGGCAATTGTTGACTATGTTGATTTTGCTTCAACTAACAAAAATTTTTATTTGCTGGATACTTTTGAGGGTTTGGTTGATGATCTACTAACTGAAAATGAAAAGAAAGTGGGCAAAAAGGAACATTTTCAAGGTGTATATTCAGATTGCTATGATGAAGTAAAAGTAACTTTCGCCGCTTTTCCTTTTGTAAAAATTATAAAAGGTATAGTGCCCTATACTTTGATACAAGTGCCCTGTACGAAAGTTGCATTTTTATCTATAGATATGAATAGTGTTAAGCCTGAGATTGATGCCTTAAATTATTTTTGGGATAAAATGTCAAAAGGTGGAATGATCGTGCTGGATGATTATGCTTATGTAACCTGTGGCTTACAGTATGAAGCGCATAACAACTGGGCAAATGAAAGAGGAATAAAAATACTTACTTTACCAACTGGCCAAGGGCTTATTATTAAATAGCCACATATTAAATTAAATGAAAATATTAATTACAGGTGCCAATGGATTTATAGGTTCCTACCTGGCTTATTTTTTTATGCAACAAGGAGAAGAAGTTATTGCAACTTCGAGACAGTTTCATCAATCGACCAGAGCCTTGCTTTCTTATGCTACTCTGCTTGATCTGGATGTGCTCGACAAAAAAGATATGAATCAATTGTCTGTGCAGGCCGATGTAATTATTCATGCAGCTACTGCAAATGATATTATTTCAAAAGATGCTTTAAAGGGAATGGAATTATCCGCTCTTGGCACAAAAAATATGTTGGATTTTGCCGCGCAGAACAACATTCCAAGAGTTATTGTATTTTCTACCTTACAAGTTTATGGTACCGAATTGACTGGCAACATTGATGAGACTTCACCGCTGCATTATAAAAATGACTATGGCATCAATCACTTATTTGGTGAGATGTATGCTGAAATGTACTCTCGCGAGGGAAAAATACAAACGGCAACCTTGAGGCCCGGCAATGTGTATGGACGAATACTTACGAATGCCTTTAACAGGTGGAGCCTGGTGCCAGGATGCTTTTGTAAAGAAGCACACGAATCGGGAACTATTACCATAAAATCTTCAGGCAGACAAATGCGCAACTTTATCAACCTTCAAAACCTGAGCAGGGCGGTAAATAGTATTGTGCATCATTTTCCCGATAAATATGAATGTTATAATTTAGCGTCTTCGCAAACCCACACGATGGTTGAAGTAGCTGAAAAAGTAAAACTGGTTTATGAAAAAGTGTATCATCAGCCTGTGCAGTTGAACATTACAGGAACGGAACCGCAGGCGAGCAACCTTTTTAGCGTAAGCCTTGAAAAATTGCAAAAAATCGGATTTACTGAAGATGACAATTATACTTTAGAATCTGAAATAGAACAGGTATTTAATTATTTAAAATCAAATTAAAACAAATGAATCCAATCGGGGAATTTAAGCAGGAAAGAGAAGAAGCCATGAAGCAAATGGCTAAAGATGAAGAATTAAAAAGAAAATCGGTTGACTGGATGCTTCATTCCGATAAGTATAAATACACTTATAATTTTACATGGCTTGGAAGGCCTATAATTAAGTATCCGCAGGATATACAGATCATGCAGGAACTGATCTGGGATGTAAGGCCGGACCTGATCATTGAAACAGGCATTGCACATGGAGGTTCGATCATTTTTTCATCGAGCATGATGGAGTTGCTGGGCAACGGTGGCAAAGTAATCGCCGTAGATATAGACATCAGGAAACATAATAGAGATGAGATTGAAAAACATCCTATGATGAAAAATATAACCATGATAGAAGGCTCCTCGGTTGATGAAGCCATAGTTAAGCAGATTGCAGATTATGCCAAAGGATTTAAAAAAGTGATGGTAGTTTTGGATTCTAATCATACACACGACCATGTGCTTCGTGAGCTTGAGCTTTATACGCCACTAGTCAGCATGGATTCGTACATTTTACTGCCAGATACCTTTGTAGAATTTTTCCCTAAAGGATACGTTACTGATAGGCCCTGGGATGTAGGCAACAATCCTTATACTGCAATGGAAGCTTTTTTAAAAACCACCACTGATTTTATAAAAGATGAAGCTATCACGAACAAATTATTAATAACAGAGGCACTGGGTGGTGGATACTTAAAGAGAGTTTCTTAAAAGACATTCTTTGTAATAATGAATGAAGCAAGCACTGCATCGATTCTTCAGCAAGCCAATAGTGAACCATTAGTAACTATTGGCTTGCCTACTTATAACAGGCCGGCAGGTTTGCAAAAATGTTTACAAACCATTTTGAGCCAAACCTACTCTAACCTGGAAATTATTATATCTGACAATGGCTCTACCGATAAAGCAGTGCAGCAGGTGATACAGGAATATGCAGGAAAAGACCACAGAATCAAGCCTTTCAGGCAAGCTCAAAATCTCGGATTAGAAGAAAACTTTAATTTTGTTTTTGAAAAAGCGTCTGCACATTATTTTACCTGGATGAGTGATGACGATTATTTTGATAATAACTACATAGCTGATTGTGTTCAATTTTTAGAAAATAATCCTGGGCATATTTTGTGTTCAGGCATAGCGAAATATTATTCAGGTGACCAATTTTTGTTTAACGAAAATATGTTCAGAGTTGATCAGGAAACACCTTTTACAAGATTATTTACTTACTTTTCTAAAGTAGAGAAGAATGGCAACTTCTATGGAGTTTTCCGTAATGGGCTTGTAAAGGAAAAACCAATAGGTGTGCATATTGGCTGTGACTGGTCATTTATGGCTAAACTTGCTGTATTGGGTAAGTTGTCCTATGTGCATACAACAAGCTATCATCGTTCTGTAGAAGGCAATTCCGGTACGAGAAAGAAAATGGTAAAAAAATTCGGAGTCAACAGATTTAAAAATATTTTCTTCGAAACTTACTCTGCCTTTGAAATTTCCACTCATATTTTTAATGATCCGGCCGTGCGTGTTGTATTCAATTTTCTTCAAAGGCAGTTGATAGTAACCGTGATTTTCTTTCAGATCAATTACAGGCTTTTTATGAAGTTTTTAAGAAAGATAACGTGGATGAACAAAGGGAAGTAAGGCAAACATCTGCCAGGCTTTTAAACCCTGGCAGTTGTTCGGCATATTCGATACACATATAGCGCTACCATACATCAATTATTTTTTTATTCCTTTCAAAGCGTTGTCTGTTTAACGCCTCGCCTAATAAGCCGCCAAATCCAATGCGGTAGGTATATATGGGCTGAAAGTTATTTTGAAAACCGCCCACAATATCTATCCGTATCATCTTAAAAATATTCTCCAGGCCAACAAATAGCTCAGCATATTTTGTTGTTGGATTAATATAAATTGCATTAGCACCCTCTACCAGGTTCCAATTCCATTTTTTTAGTAAAGGAATCTTATTTGTAAGCAACCCATTGGCGTGGTGCTCAAAGAGAAATTCAGTATAAAATGAAGAAGCATTACTAAATTGATAATCAGTTGA
>JBDTIC010000199.1:0-4433 GCA_039936595.1 Ginsengibacter sp.
TTCTTTTACATATAAAATACGCCCTCCATACTCACCCATGCGGTTCGGCGTATTTAATGATAGAGCCAAACCGCTTAACACGGATTTATAGGCTCTGAAAAAGCTCATTTTCTGGAGAGGCTTTAAAAGCACCTGCCATTTGCGTGCCTCAAATCCCCAATTGAAAAATGCAAGAAGTATAACCAACCAGAATCTCCATGCCTGTGTTCCATAGGGCGCATCTTTTATAAGTTGAATAGATTGATGAAGATTGGGCTGAGCTCTTATCTGTTTATAAAGAGAATAAAAAAGCCACAGCCCTAATAAAGGCACCAATATGTATTTGAAAATAATTTTAATATTTTTGTTGACACGAATCATAAATATAATTACAAAAGATTTACCTTACTTTACGTTTATCTCTTTTCAAAACGGTAAAAATAAACTCCTTTGCACACGAGTTCAAAAATCATTTTAGGAATTGATCCTGGTACCTTGATAATGGGCTTTGGAGTGATTAAAATTACGCATTCAGGAATTACATTGATACTTATGGATGTTCTAAAGCTTTCTCCTAAAAAGGATGCATATCAACGCTTGCAGGCTATCCACCAGAAGGTGACAGAATTACTTAGCCAATATTCGCCAAATGAATTTGCTATTGAGGCTCCTTTTTTCGGAAAAAATGTACAAAGTATGTTAAAGCTTGGTCGTGCTCAAGGCGTAGCTATTGCTGCTGCGATGCAGGCGGGCATACCGGTTACCGAATATTCCCCACGCAAGGTCAAACAATCAGTTACCGGAAATGGAAATGCTGACAAGATCCAGGTTTTAAAAATGTTGCAACGCATCATAGCGTTTGATGAAGATCCTAAGTATTTTGACGCAACGGATGCACTTGCTGTAGCTGTATGCCATCATTTACAGGCGAATACTTTATTGACACAGACCTCGAATAAGATGAACGGATGGAAAGATTTTATGGCCCGTAACCCCGAAAGGCTGAAATAACACGCTACCTTTTTTCTCTATATTCAAAAAATATCTCACTTTAATTCCTTCTCCTTTTTTGGATTCATCCTTAAAAAAGGAACTACCTTCTCAGTTAAAGTACACGCCGAAGTCTTTATACTTATAGAATAAAGAGGATAGGGTCGTGATGATTGAATTGCAATGAATTTGATATGATGTTTTAATGATTTATAGCACAAGTTATAATTTAAAGAAATTACCTTCCAATTTTTAATAGGTGGATCATCCGGAAGCAATCGGATATAATAGCTTTTGGTAGTTTGCCAAAAATCTAATCTGCAATTAAATAAAACCACTATTTTAAAGGCATTTATGTCTTAAACGATTCATTCTATACTTTTTTAAAAGAATAGAGTATCAACTAACAGGCAATATTCGGGGTAATCCATAAAAAAACCCTTCCCAAAATATGGGAAGGGTTTATGATTGAGCAAAAAGTGAAATTTTTAATTTGCTTTAATGTCAACTGTATTGACATCACCACCACCTACTTCGCAAGTAGTCATTATACGGTCAGAACCAATACCCTCATTTTCTGATAAGTATGCTTTTATAGCATCCACTCTTTTGTTGCAAAGAGCTTGTGACGCTTTGGACGCTGCCGGATAACCAGTTATCGTGATAGAACATGTAGCGTTATTCTTCAATTTAGAAGCCACTGTTGCCAACATGGCTTTAGCATCGTTGCTTATACCGCTTCCACTTCTACCTCTACCTGTGAAAGAAATACTTGGCAGATCACCAATATTACATTGTTTTTGAGTTGCCATCATATCTTTAATCTCTTTACAACAGTCAGGTTCAGGACATTTACCTACACCATCTGCATCAACTGGCTGACAATAAGTAGGAGTGATCAACTCTTTATCTTTACAATCAGGAACACCGTCACCATCTGTATCTTTTGAAACACCGTGTGTGTCAACCGGGCAACCTGCAGGGGTATTGGGCTCTCTATCTAACTGATCTACGACGCCATCACCATCTGCATCATCAAATACAGGCTTTGGCAATTTCATGTGCTTAGGATTGTTGATTTCGCTATATGCATAATCCAATGGATTGATCCACCAAAGTGGCTCAATAGCTTTTGAACCAAGATTGAAATTTAATCCAACAGACAAATAATTGTAGCTATCAAAACTGCTGCTCAAGGCAGGGTCATTAACAGGATGTTCCTGCCATCTCTGACCATCAAGTAAATCATCTTTCGTCATGGTAAACCTATCTTCAATGGCAAGATTAACACGTTTCCCTAACTTAAATGCTATACCTGCCAATGCTGTCCCGGTAGCTCTCAATGGATGTGAGCCAAGTTTTGCACGAGTATTATTATCGTTTTCGGCTTCTGTATAAGGAACATTTTTAAGCAAATCTTTTAATGCCTTACGTGTGTCTTTACGATTTGCATATAAGCCTCCGTTTATTGATTTAAAACCTGAACTTGAATCACCTGTACCAGGAACCTGTACCATTGCGTTGTAAGTAGTAGCTCCGATACCCAAACCGCCATATATTACCATTCCGCTTTTTTGTTTATGAAAACGAATGTTGTTTAAAGTAAAAATACCTTGTAAAGACAGATCCTGTACCGTGGTTTTGTAATTGTAATATACAGGTTGGAGTTGTGCAGAACTATAGTTGCGCCACACCGGGTTATTAGCATATCCAACTGATGGCTTCCAATTCAAACCCTTCGCCTCTCCATATAAATATTGCAACCTTAAAGAAAATACATATCCAAGTGCTTTACGTAAATGAATTGCACCACCAAAAGTGGGCAATTTTGACGCAACATCTCCGTTTATTGAAAATATACCTCCCGAAATGCCTAACTCCATTTCGTTCCGCGGTTTCGCCGGGAAACTATAAGTGTTATTCATAAACTCATTTTGTTGTGCCATTCCTTTCGATGAGATAACACTTGAGTCGTAAATATTGTAGACGCCAGTATCCTGGGCAAAAACACCAGAGGATAATAAGGCCAAAACACCCATTAATAATAACGTAAACTTTTTGCTTGCCATAACTTTTGGATTAATGATTTCTAAATAAACGTGTTGATTCCGCAAAAGTATCAAAGGAAAGTCAGAAATCAAATTATTTTTTAGAAAGGGATTACATTTTGAAGCCTTTACATATTCTTACAATTTTGTAATTCTACCCTATAAAATACCACATAAGGGTTCTCTTTTATACATATTTTAACAAGGAAATTTATAACAATAGAACAGCACAAACGATGGAACTTATATCACCACTTGAAGACTTTTAATTTATTTATTTATTTGGTATTGTATAATTAAGGGTTTCTGTATTAAATTGCCGCTTTACAGTAATAATGCAATTTACAAAAAGCCTTATAGCTACAGAATTAGCGATTTTCGAAGACAAATTTTCTCAATCGGTAAAGAGTCAGACACCCTTACTTGACAGGATAATGAAATATATTATCAAGCGGAAAGGTAAGCAGCTTAGGCCAATGTTTGTTTTTTTGAGCGCCAAACTTCATGGCACCATAAATGAATCAACATACCGAGCTGCTGCCCTGGTTGAGCTTTTGCATACCGCTACTCTTGTTCATGATGATGTAGTGGACGAATCTTTAGAAAGACGGGGATTTTTTTCTATCAATGCGCTTTGGAAAAATAAAATTGCAGTTCTGGTAGGAGACTATCTTCTTTCGAAAGGATTACTTCTTTCTACAGAATCAGGTGAATTTAAGCATTTGCATATTTTGTCTGAAGCAGTAAAACAGATGAGCGAAGGCGAACTGCTACAGATCGAAAAGACAAGAAGGTTGAATTTAAAAGAGGAGGTATACTTTGAAATAATAAGATGTAAAACGGCTTCCTTACTTTCATCTGCATGTGCGGTAGGAGCATGGAGTACCAGTAATGATGAAGTGCTCACACAAAAAATGAAACTGTTTGGAGAAAAAGCCGGTATTGCTTTTCAAATCAAAGATGATTTGTTTGATTACGGTAAAGAGGATATTGGCAAACCAACCGGAAATGATCTCAAAGAAAAAAAGCTTACCCTACCTCTTATTTATACACTAAACCATGTTACCCCGGCAGAGAAAAGAAAAATTATTTACATAATAAAGAATAAAAATAAAAAGGCGGAGCAGATTAATTACGTTTTACAAAAGGTAGTTGACGCCGGAGGAATAGATTATGCTTCAAAAAAAATGAGGCAATATAGGGACGAAGCTCTTGCTATTCTATTTGAATTTCCTGAAAGTGATGTTAGAAAAGGATTAGAAGAATTGGTAAGATATACAACCGATAGAAAATATTAATTTTATATACCTGTTTATTTATTAATAGTCAACTCTCAATGCCAGTCAGTCCTAATGGAAAAAAGATGGAAAATAGTTGAAGCAGATAAAAACAAAGCTGAAGCTTTGCAAAAGTCGT
>JBDTIC010000200.1:0-2656 GCA_039936595.1 Ginsengibacter sp.
TCCATACCACATTGTTTGTCCTGCTAATTTTTTTATGTTGCTCAAAAAATATTCGGGGTTTTAAATTGGAATTCTAAAAACGGTAAATTTAATGGGATAATTTTCAAAGTAAAAGATAAATATCAAAGGGATAGCAATGTATCATCATTAACAGCAATGCCGGAAAACTTTTCAAGACGCAAGAAGCAAAAGTATCAGCTTATCAGATCACCCGGAAACAGTGACAACATTTTTTTAAAAATATTATTAAATAAAAAGGATACGCTAATTTACAGCCCTGAAACAATTACAGGAAATTCAGTAAATGCCACAAGACAATTTATCAGCCGGGAATACGACTCAAAAAAAAATCCTTGTAACCGGAGGCGCAGGCCTTGTAGGAAATGAACTGATCCTTCAACTATTGGAGCAGGGCGAGCAGGTAAAAGCGATTTATCATTCTACCCCTCTTTCAGTCTCTCATCTCAATTTAGAAATCGTTCAATGTGATATTCTCGATGTGGTGGCTCTTGAAGAAATCATGAAAGGAATAACTCATGTATATCATTCAGCTGCGCTTGTCTCTTACGCGCCCGGGGACAGACACCAACTTTTGCAAATCAATGTGGAAGGAACTGCCAACATTGTAAATGCCTGTATCGACGCAGGAATAGAAAAACTAGTTCATGTAAGTTCTGTTGCTGCTTTGGGCAGAACAGATAAAGATGAAATAATTTCTGAACAAATAAGCTGGACAGAAGAAACCAGCAAAAGCATCTATGGAAAATCAAAATATTTTGCCGAGATGGAAGTATGGCGTGGCATTGGCGAGGGTATGCAGGCTGTGATTGTAAACCCTACGTTAATATTGGGAGGGAATAATTGGGAGAGTGGATCCTCAGCCCTATTCAAAAAGGCGTATGATGAGTTCAAATGGCATACAGACGGTATCACAGGTTTTGTAGATGTGCGCGATGTAGCCCGTGCAATGATCCTGCTGATGAACAGTGAAATTACTTCACAACGTTTTATCCTGAATGGCGACAATCTATCTTATAAAGAGGTTTTTTCATCGATCGCAACTTGCTTTGGCAAAAAGCCTCCTTATAAAAAAGTAACTTCTTTTATGGCCGGATTGATCTGGAGAATGGAAGCAATAAAAGCAGCGGTGAGCGGGAGTAAAAGTTTATTGACCAAAGAAACAGCACGTACCGCCTTGTCCAAAGTTCAATTTGATAATAGTAAAATATTGAAGGCTTTACCCGGTTTTGAGTTTACCAAAATAAAAGAGACGATTGATTATACCTGCACAGCACTCAAAGACAAGTATCATCTTAAATAAAAAATGTCTGGTATAGGATTTTAAAATGTCTGGTATTAAGCATACAACATCATTGGAACATAAGACATCCCGAATCAGGACATCAAAAAATCATGTATAGTACATCCTGTTCTATTTTAGTTTCCTCAATTTTTCCCATATCTCAGGAAGTCTTTTGATCATTACCAGCTCTTTTCTTTTGCTATAAAATTCCTGAATGGGAGTTCCCCAGTAAGTCTTATTTCCCTCGATGCTGGATGTAACACCGCCCTGCCCCATAACGATGGCATTCTCACCTATGGTAATTGTTTTATTAACGCCAACTTGTCCCCAAAGTATGACTCCGTCTTTCAAAACGGTACCGCCCGCAATACCCACCTGCGCAGCGATGAGACAATTTTTTCCAATCATCACGTCATGTCCTATATGCACCATGTTGTCTATTTTAGTTCCGCTTGCTATTACGGTCGCATCGCTTACGCCTCGGTCAATTGTGCAACTGGCGCCAATTTCCACATGGTCATGAATTTCTACCCTGCCGCAACTCTGCATTTTACGGTACCATACTTTTCTATTTTTTTTTGTATTAAAATAGTAGGCATCGCTGCCAACTACTGTGCCCGAATGTATTTCAACATTGTCGCCGATAACACAGTCATCATAAATAGTTACATTGGGATGAATAATACAATTATCACCGAGCATAACATAATTACCCAGAAAAACATTTGGCATAACTATCGTGTTCTTACCGATACGCGCAGAATCGCTTATCATTTTATAAGATGCCTGAAAGGGCTTAAAATGATTCACTATTTTTAAATAGGCTTCGAACGGATCGTCAACAACAAATAAGGTTTTTCCTTCAGGCACCTCCTTTTGCGTATTGATAAGTATAAAAGTCGCTGCACTGTTTAAACAGGCATCATAATATTTTGGATGATCGACAAATACGATATCCCCTTCTCTTACTTTATGTATTTCATTGATACCGGATGCAAATGAATTTTCATTTCCTGAAATTGTTGCCTCAATGAAATCTGCAATCCATTGAGCTGACACGGGTGAAGGGAACTGCATAGAAGAAATTTAAGTGTCAAAGATAAAGTTTGATTTTTTTATGCAATCGTATATAACAAGCAAACCCTTTAAGTTGTTTCAAAATCTTTAAAAGCACTATCCAAAAAAAGGCTTCACTTATTTATATCAATTGGGCTTGCTATCATAGATATAAAATAAAATAAGTAGTATAGCGTTATATTTTATCACTATCATTTTAAACAACAATAAAAGTATAATTATCCTAAAAAGGAGTTAGTGAATGAAGATAAAAAAGATGGCTTATAGCTCATTTAT
>JBDTIC010000201.1:0-5336 GCA_039936595.1 Ginsengibacter sp.
GGTTGTTAAAAGAAGATGACCAATTAATAGGACGTGTTGCTGCCTTTGTAAATAAAAAGTATAAAAATAAAGGAGATACACAAAAGACCGGAGGTGTGGGTTTTTTTGAGTGCATTAACAACCAGGAAGCAGCAGATATGTTGTTTGACGTAGCTAAAAGTTGGCTAATGCAGCGAGGTATGGAGGCAATGGATGGCCCTATCAATTTTGGTGAACGCGACAGATGGTGGGGTTTGGTAGTAGAAGGATTTAAGCCACCTATTTATTTAATGAATTACAATCCTCCTTACTATCAACAACTTTTTGAAGATTACGGGTTTAAGAATTTTTTTAACCAAATATGCTATCACCTTCCGGTGGACACACGGCTAAATTATAAATTTGCGGAACAGGCAGAAAAATACAATGCTCTTCCTGATTTCAAAGTTTCTCATATAAATAAAAACCAACTGAAAAAATTTGCAGACGACTTTTGTAGTGTATATAATAAAGCATGGTCTAAACACGAAGGCAATAAGGCAATGAACAAAGAAGTAGCTTTCAAAATGTTTAAGTCGATGAAGCCCGTGATGGATGAAAAGCTGGTTTGGTTTGTATATCATAAGAATGTGCCGATTGCCTGCTGGCTCAATCTGCCCGAGCTCAACCAGATATTCAAATATTTTAAAGGAAAATTCGGGCTTTGGCAAAAAATTCAATTTTTATGGTTGAAAAAGAAAGGCGTAAACGACAGATTCACAGGTATCGTATTTGGAGTAATACCAGAATACCAGGGTATGGGTATTGATTATTATATGATAGCAGAAGGGGGAAAGGAAATACAAACAAAAACAAAATACAAAGAACTAGAGCTACAATGGCAGGGTGATTTTAATCCTAAAATATTAAATATCTCCAAACATCTTGGGGCTACTCAAAGTCGTATTCTTACTACCTATCGCTATATTTTTGACAGGTCCAAGGAGTTTAGAAGACACCCTATACTAAATTAGCATTATTCAGATTTTTGCCGTTTTAACCAGGAATAGGTTCCGGATTATTTTCTTAAATTTGTCTCTTTTCATTATGGATAAATTTATAGTATCTGCCCGCAAATATCGCCCGCAAAACTTCAACACGGTTGTCGGTCAATCTCACATAACTACTACATTAAAAAATGCTATAAAAAATAATCAGCTTGCTCACGCATTTTTGTTTTGCGGGCCACGTGGGGTGGGTAAAACCACTTGTGCAAGAATACTCGCAAAGACCATCAATTGTGAAAATAAAACTTCTGATGGCGAAGCCTGTAATATTTGTAACTCCTGTGTCTCCTTTGATAACGGCACTTCCTTAAATATACATGAATTGGATGCAGCCAGTAATAACTCTGTAGATGATATACGCGAATTGGTGACCCAGGTCAGATTTGCTCCCCAGGCTGGTAAATACAAAGTATATATTGTAGATGAAGTTCACATGCTAAGTTCCGCTGCTTTCAATGCTTTTCTGAAAACTTTGGAAGAACCTCCGCCATTTGCAATTTTTATTTTGGCTACAACAGAAAAACATAAGATCATACCAACGATCTTATCACGATGCCAGATATTTGATTTCAAAAGGATCACCAATGATGATACTGTTGAGCACTTACAGGACATTTGTAAAAAAGAGCATATTACTGCTGATAAAACCGCATTACACATTATAGCCCAAAAAAGTGAAGGTTGTCTGAGAGATGCATTAAGTATTCTTGATAAGATTGTAAGTTTTACCAATGGGGAACTTACTTATGCCAATACCCTCGAACATTTAAACATACTTGATGAAGATTATTATTTTCGTCTTATTGATTTTATGCAGCAACAACAGGCTGGAGAAGCAATTTTACTGTACGATGAGATTAATCACAAGGGGTTTGAAGGCGACCTGGTTTTGAACGGATTTTCGGAGTTTGTCCGGAATTTATTAGTAAGTAAAGACCCCAAAGTTGCTGTTTTACTGGAAGTATCCGAAGGATTTAAGCAACGATATCTTGAAACTGCTTCTCATATTAAAGATAGCTGGCTCCTAAGCGCCTTGAATATTTTAAACGAATCAGAAATAAACTATCGTCTTGCCAGGAATAAAAGATTGCATGTAGAACTGACCCTAATTAAACTTTGTTATCTCTACCAGGCGCTTGAATTAGTGAATGACAATGGGCAGTTAGTAAAAAAAAAACAGCTTGACCTCGTAAAGCCGGTATCATTCAAAATACTTTCACCCATTGCCAGTAAAACAAAAACAGAAACTTCCCTAACATCTGTTGACTCTTCGCGAGAAAAAAAAAATAATACCCCGGAGAATAATCCGAAAAATGATAGTGCAAAATTGATTATTGATACGGGAGTATCAACATCCCCGATAGTAAAACCCTCTATAGATCATACTTTTGTCAAACAAACCATTCCGAAAACGAAGTTTACAAAATTAAGCTCGCTGGAAAAAATAAGAGAAAAGGTAGCCTTGGAAAATAAGGCGAATAATGTCATAGAACTAAATGAAGAAGAACTTTACATTGCTTGGGGAAAGTATATTGAGGTGCTGATAGCAAATAATAATCATTCAGCGATTACTCATTTTAAATCCGCAACTCTCCGTATCATTGATGCCAACTGTATTGAAATAATTACAGACAGCAACTTGCAACAAAAATTTATCGAAGCCGAACGAGGCGAGTTAATTACTCATCTTCAATCACATTTTAATAACAGGTATCTTTCTTATAAACTGGATTTAGTAGCCAATGTAAATGAAAATGTGGTGATGGAAGAACATTTGAATACCAAACAACAATACCTAAAAATTATTGAAGAATACCCACTGGTGAAGAAATTGAAAGACAGGCTGGGGATGCAATTGGATTACTGAGTGGCGTATTGATTATGAAATAATTGGTTAAATCCTCTACTATCGGATCGTAACAAAAAAAATATGTGGCAACGTCTGGCAAAATTTGTCTTAAAAAACAGGTTACTTCTTCTGATACTGTTATTTGCAACAACCGCTGTAATGGCTTTTTTTGCAAGTAAAATCAAACTCAGTTACGAATTCTCAAAAGCCATTCCTGTTGACAATTCTAAATACCAGGACTATCTTTTTTTTAAAAACCAGTTTGGAGACGATGGAGATATTTTAGTAATAGGTGTTATGACCAACACGTTTTTCAATCTCAGTAATTTCGAAGCGTTCGACAAATTAGACAAGGCTTTAAAAAATGTTCCCTACGTAGAAAACGTATTAGGTGTAACGGATGCCGTAAAACTGCTGAAAGACACAACATCAAAAAAATTTGTTGCTATTCCTGTTTTTTCTAAATCGATAAATTCACAGCAACAAATTGACAGCAGCCGAATAATTCTTCAGTCTCTTCCTTTTTATAAGTCGCTGCTATATAATCCGAACACAAATGCGTATTTACTGGTAGTTCGTATTAATAAAGATATCCTCAATTCTAAAGGCCGTACACAGGTGATTAATACTATTATAGGCCACACGCATAAATTTACCGCTTCTACTAAAATCCCCGTTCACATCAGTGGCTTGCCTTTGATCCGTACACAGATAGCAGACCGAATTGCGCGGGAAATGAAATGGTTTATCATCGGTTCTCTCGCACTTTCCGCAATGATATTATTAGTAATGTTCCGCTCGGTACAAACCACTCTTTTATCCTTGCTAGTAGTTATAACAGGTGTTATCTGGAGTGTGGGTATCATGTATCTTTTTGGATATAAAATCACTTTATTGACAGCATTAATACCCCCGTTAATAGTGGTAATCGGTATACCCAATTGTATTTACTTTTTAAATAAATATCATTCAACCTTTAAAAAAACGGGAAATAAAGAACAATCCTTAGTAGATATGGTTAGCAAAATGGGCATAGTCACCTTATTCTGCAATCTTACTGCAGCCATTGGGTTTGCGGTGTTCGCTCTTACAAAAAGTGCTATCCTTAAAGAATTTGGAGAAGTAGCAGGATTGAGCATCATGCTCATTTTTGTGATTTCCTTTATCCTGTTGCCGGGTGTATTGAGTTTTATGAAAACACCCGGGCAAACGCAGTTGAGGTATCTGGATGTAAAATTCTTCACCAATCTTCTATTAAGAATTGAGCGATGGGCCTTTAATCATAAAAAAGCGGTATATATCTTTACTTCTATCTTAGTTATCTTTTCTGTCTTGGGAATTTTTCAATTAAAAACGGAAGGCTTTATAGTAGATGATTTACCTAAGACCGATAAAATATATACTGACCTCAAATTTTTTGAAAATAATTTTAAAGGAGTAATGCCCCTTGAGATTGTAATAGATACAAAGAAGAGGCATGGCCTTACCGGTGCACGGATATTACCTGTTTTGGTAAAAATGGATTCACTGTCAACCTATATTAATTCTCAAAAGGAAATGAGCCGTCCACTGTCTATTGCCGAAGGAATTAAATTTGTGAAGCAGGAATTTTATGGTGGTGATTCTTCTGATTATGCGCTACCCAATTCTTTCGACATTGCTTTTATAGGAGAATATCTCCAACCCCGGGAAGATAGTATTGCCAGGAATGATATTTCAAAACTTCTTAATGGTTTTATAGATACTGCAAAGCAAAGGACTCGCATGAGTATTAATATCGCGGATGTGGGAACCCAAAAATTACCACTAATCCTGAATAATCTTGAAAAACAAACCGCCCGTTTTTTCGATTCTTCAAAATATAAGATAACCTTTACCGGCTCTACAATTACTTTTTTAGAAGGAAGCAATTACATCATTAATGGACTCAAAGAAAGTTTATTATGGGCCTTTTTATTCATCTCCCTATGTATGTTGTACCTGTTCAGGTCGCTCCGCATACTAATTTGTTCTTTAATTCCAAATATAATCCCCTTAATCGTAACTGCAGGTATCATGGGCTGGGCAGGCGTAAGATTAAAACCCTCCACTGTACTAATTTTCAGCGTCGCATTAGGAATCGCTATTGATGTTACCATACGATTTCTTGTTAACTACAAACAAGAACTTTCTTCTAATAGTTATGATGTACAATTAACTGTTTCTGAAACCATTAAACATACAGGATTAAGTATTCTTTATACTTCGATAGTATTAATTGCCGGATTCATCATTTTTTGTTTTAGTGGATTTGGAGGTACACAATCACTTGGATGGTTAACGTCTGTTACGTTATTCACAGCTACACTTACGAATCTGGTGCTACTTCCGGCCCTATTGTTGGATTTAAAGCCGAAACAAAACTAATTTGATTTTGCCTTGAAAGCAGCGAAAAAAATAAATAAGTTGTCTTACACTTTTTA
>JBDTIC010000202.1:0-3350 GCA_039936595.1 Ginsengibacter sp.
ATTTTTTATTGAGCGCCATATTAAAACAGCTCCTGGCAAAGCCTTCTATACTTTCGTCCACATTGTACATACACATCGCTACACCATCTCCATCGAAGTCATGTACATCAAAAGTTTGAGGTTCTCCTTCTTCAGGTGTGAAGGTCATTGTTAATTTCCCTTTTCCTTTTATTACAGTATCTGTTGCTCTATACTGGTCGCCGTATGCATGGCGGCCAATGATGATAGGGGCTGTCCAGTTAGGAACAAGCCGGGGAACATTTTTCATCACAATAGGTTCGCGAAAAACAGTACCATCCAGGATATTCCTGATGGTGCCATTCGGGCTTCTCCACATGTGTTTTAAACCAAATTCTGTTACCCTTGCTTCATCAGGTGTGATAGTAGCACATTTTATGCCCACGCCATATTTTTTAATTGCGTTGGCAGCATCTATGGTTACCTGGTCATCAGTTGCATCCCGATGTTGGATACCGAGATCAAAATATTTTATGTCAACATCTACATAAGGCAGTATTAATTCTTCTTTAATGGTTTTCCAGATTACACGGGTCATCTCATCGCCATCTATTTCTACTACAGGATTGGCTACTTTAATTTTTGTCATTGGTTTATTTTATAGATTTTTAGTGAAGTATGTTTTGCAATATTATCAAAATCTTTGTCATTGTGATGTATGGAAATGTTATTGGCTAAACAAAGCCAAGCGATTAAACAGTCATTGGAACTTCTTACTGTAACTCCTTTTGATCGCAATAACCTGTATAATGCCGCAGCTTCAAAAGCGGCATCGTATGCATCGTAATTTAAAAATTGAAAACCTAAAATTGAATCTTCCACGACAGAAAGTAGTTTAGTTCCCTTTATCCCCTGTAAAATTTCCTGAACGATGATTGGGGGAATAACAATAATGTCTGTCAGCATTATACTCTTTAAAATATCAACGGCTTCATTAGCAATGCCATTGTAAAAGTCAACCCATACACTTGTATCAACAATTATATTTTCCGTCATCCTTTTCTCATTTCTTCAAGATTCCCCTCCCATTTTACTTTACCAAAAAGAGATAACATTTTTTTTCTTCTATTCAGGCGTATGAGTTCTTCTAAGGCATGATTTACAAGCTCTTTTTTACTTTTCAATTTTGATGCCTTCATTGCTTGTTTCAGTAATTTATCATCTATATCAATATTTGTTCTCATGATCTTCCATCTTTTTGTTTAAAGCTTTTAGTTATTACGATTGTCCCACTTATCATAAGTTCTCATTTTATCCAAATCACCAATCCATTCTACTTTACCTTGTAAATTTTTCATCGCCTGCCTCTTCTGAAATTTAATAAACTCTTCCAGCGCCTCCTGGACAATTTCTTTTTTACTTTTTTAAACCTGACCACTTCATTGCTTCTTTCATTAAGTTATCATCAATATTGGTTCGCATAATTTTTTATTTTTTGTGGATGGTTTTTATTTCGGAATGATTTATCCCTCGTTATAAGTTCTCATCTTTTCTAAATCGCCAATTCACTTTACTTTACCTTGTAGTGATACCAAATTAAGTCGTTTTTGATATTTGACATATCCGGTGAGAGCTTCATGGATAATTTCCTTTTTTGTTTTCAGCTTAGAGTATTTAAGAGCTTTTTTCATTAAATCGTCATCTATTTCAATATTTGTTTTCGTTGTTTTAAATTCTTTATACACAAATATACCCAATCTGATACACATCATCAAGGGCTACAAATTCTTAATAACCGCATCTGCAAATTCGCTTGTTTTCAAAAGAGTTGCCTCTTTCATCAGATTGTAAAAGTCAATCGTTACCGTTTTATTACGGATGGTTTTCCCTACGGCATTTGTGATGATTTCTGCTGCATCTCTCCATCCCATATAGTCGAGCATCATTACACCGCTTAATATTAATGAAGAAGGATTCATGCTGTTGGTATTGGCAAATCTTGGTGCAGTACCGTGAGTAGCTTCAAACACAGCGTGACCAGTCAAATAATTAATATTGGCTCCTGGAGCAATCCCAATTCCTCCTACCTGAGCAGCCAGGGCATCACTAATGTAATCTCCATTTAGATTTAACGTCGCAATAATAGAATAATCTTGTGGGGCAAGCAATGCCTGTTGCAAAAAATTATCGGCGATGGCATCTTTGATAATTACTTTTCCACCTATACCGGCTATACGCATGTCTTCATTAGCCACAGCTTCTCCTCTTTCTTTTTTGGTAGCTTCCCATTGAGGCCATGTATAAACATGGTTTTTGAATTCGCGTACAGCAAGTTCGTATCCCCAATTTTTAAAGGCACCCTCAGTAAATTTCATGATGTTACCCTTGTGCACCAAAGTAACTGAGGTAAGTTTGTTAGTAATGGCATAACTGATAGCAGCACGAATCAATCTTTCTGATCCTTCTTTACTCACTACCTTTATCCCAAAAGATGTGGTATCCGGAAAACGGATTTTTTTTACCTGGAGTTCATTTTGTAAAAAATCGGATAGCTTTTTTGCTTCTGGTGTTCCAGTCATATATTCAATGCCTGCATAAATATCCTCAGTATTCTCCCTGAAAATAATCATGTTTACTTTTTCAGGTTGCCACATAGGAGAAGGCACACCTTCAAAATATTTTATAGGCCGCAGACAAACATATAGATCTAATTCCTGGCGGAGCATTACGTTAAGGCTGCGGATACCACCACCAACAGGTGTTGTAAGCGGACCTTTTATTGCCAATAAATATTCTTTAAAAGAAGCCATTGTTTCTCCAGGCATCCATTCGCCGGTTTTATTAAAAGCTTCTTCACCAGCCAGAACTTTTAACCAATTAATTTTCTTTTTTCGATAGTATGCCTTTTCGATGGCAGCATCAAATACGCGCACACTGGCTTTCCAAATGTCGGGGCCTATACCATCGCCTTCTATAAAAGGTATTGTTGGATTGTTGGGTACTTTTAGTTTCCCATTGGCGTCCATATAAATTTTTTCTGACATAGGTTTTATTTTGTGCCACGAATTACGCGAATTACCACGAATGAAGCAGGGTATAAAAGTTAAAAGTTCTGATATTTATCCGTTTATTGTATTCATGTGTTCAATTCCCGAAAATGAGTGCAATCCGATAGATCGAATCGTTGCGATGTGATTATTTCTCCTCTAATGCGTGATCATAGTCAAAGAGCCATTTAGCCATTCATCATCAAAATTCACATCTTCATATTTTTTATAAAAGTTAATTGCAGGTTCATTCCATTCCAAAACCTGCCACATCATCCCTGATAATTGTTTGTCCTTGGCTTCGCTGATCAATCTGTCAAATAATAATTTTCCAATTCCTTTTCC
>JBDTIC010000203.1:0-18406 GCA_039936595.1 Ginsengibacter sp.
AAAAAATACGACAAATGGAGCACTACAATATGAATCTCACCTTGAAAGTATGGCGTCAGAAAGACGCAGCTGCGAAAGGTCATTTTGAAACTTTTGATGTAAAAGATATCTCATCCGAAATGTCTTTCCTGGAAATGTTTGATGTTCTTAATGAGAGATTGGTCAATGAAGGCAAAGAGCCGATTGCCTTTGATCACGACTGCCGCGAAGGTATTTGCGGGTCATGTAGTATGTATGTTGATGGACGGGCTCATGGCCCATGGCAAAAAAATACGGTTTGTCAGCTTCACATGCGTGCATACCATGATGGCGATACTATAGTTGTGGAACCCTGGCGAGCCAATTCATTTCCGGTTATTAAAGATTTAATGGTGGACAGATCTGCATTTGACAGGATTATTGAAGCTGGCGGATTTATTTCTACAAATACGGGTAATGCAGCAGATGCTAACGCAATCCCTGTGGACAGGCACTTGTCAGAAGAAGCCTTTGATGCAGCGGCCTGCATAGGCTGTGGAGCCTGCGTGGCTGCATGTCCCAATGGATCTGCGATGTTATTTGTCGGTGCAAAAGTTGCTCAATTATCACTATTACCACAAGGTGACCCTGAACGTAAAACCAGGGTGGCTAATATGGTTCAACAAATGGATAAAGAAGGTTTTGGTAATTGCGGTAATATTCATAATTGCGAAGCAGAATGTCCTAAAGGAATTTCAGTGAGGAATATCGCAAAACTCAATGCCGAATATTTAAGATCCGGTCTTGCTGCTGAGTTGTAATTTTCATTGTTTTTTCATTAATGAATTACCGTCTTCTAACAAACATTCGGGATTTCATTGAAATTTTATTTTAGTTTCAGCCCCAGTTAATAATTCTATTCTTATATTTGCAACCGGCAAGTCTTATACGGCCAGCTCCTACAGAACTCCCCCAGGATCGGAAGATAGCAAGGGTATGTGGTTGAGCGGTGCGATGTAAGTAACTTGCCGATTTTTTTTGCCCCCAACATTGAGTAAATGGATTTCTCACCAATTTATCTTCCCTAAACTACACTATTAATTTCGGATTTTTAATTATCAACCGATGGGCCTGCTTAATAGGTTGGGGCAGAAATAAATTGAGCAGCTGCCTATACAAAACTAAAAGGGATATACGCAATTCATTAAATAATCTAATAATGAAAAAAGAATTAAACGATATAGATTCAAGAGTAAAAGTAGTAAGAGGCGTAATAAGCGTAATGACCGTTATTGGTTATATTTTATTTTCAATGGTAAAACGTTTATGGGACAACCCTAAGTTATATTGGCTGCCACTATCATTATATGTTGCCAATTGTTTAATTATTCTTGAGATAGTTAAATCTTTATATTCTAAGAAAATAAGTAATATTTTCTCAAATAACAAGTAGATATTTATACAACTTTTAATTAACGCTGCATCTATAATATTGATACTTACCTATTGGTATTAACAAAAATTAAAAATGAGCTGAGTTTCAATACAACAGCGCATTTATGTGTGTTCTCATGGGTTTCTAATTTCTTTGTCTGCGCCGGGAATTCGAACTCTGTTTCGATTCATTTAAAAGTTCCTCAACCGTTTTCAGGTTGGTAGGGTTAGGGATTCGTTTGATGTATATGTCAAATTGTTTATATACAGAAGGATTGGATCGAAGAGTGGCTTTTATGTTTATCTTTTCTTTGGAAAATTGAGGATCAATCCAAAGTGTATTTCCAAAAAATTTTCCGTCACTGGACGAGAATAATATATAAGTAGAATCTAAAGGAAGGTACCTGCCATTGCGCAGCCTACCGTCAATGTTGATATAATTATAAGTACCTTTTTTGAGGCTATCTGTATAAAGGTGCACATAAATGCTGTCAATTTCCTGTGCCATAGAAAGAGCAGGGAAAGTAACGAGCATATAAATGAAAAATGTTTTCAAAAATTTGATTTGTAGTGAGATTGAAAAAAACATGCCAGAGTTGCATTACGATATTTTTTCAGGAAATTTTTCTTTTTAAGAAAAAAGATTTGTTCGTTAAAATATTTCATTTCATCTTTGCGCTCACAAAAATGAATATCGAAAACACATATAATAGCTGGTGGCATGCGATCTGATGATTGTGCCGCAATGCTATTATTTGTGAATTAATAAATATTACGCCCTGGCACTAAGCCGGGGCTTTTTTTATATTATGAAGAAAATGGAATTAACAACGACTTACAAAAAACTATTGGCAGATGTATTTACACCAGTAGGCATCTATCTGCGACTTCGAGATCGATTCAGGGATACGGTACTTTTAGAAAGTGCAGATTATCATGCGGGTGAAAATAGCTATTCTTTTATCGGAATTAACGCAATCGCTGGTATTGAAATAAGTAACTCTAAGGAAATTGAATATAAATTTCCCAGACGAGAGCCCCAGCGAAAGGCCATTGATCCATCTACAAAGATCACTGATGAGTTATGGAAATTCATGCAACAATTTACTATTTCTGAACCGGCGGAAATGCCGATTAGTATGGCCCAGGGGCTGTTTGGATACACTACTTTTGATGCAGTTCAGTTTTTTGAAGACATCGTTTTTCAATCAGCCATCACTGCTTCATCTTCTGTTCCTCTTGTCCGTTATCGCCTGTATCAATATGTTATTGCGATCAATCATTTTAAAAACGAGCTTTTTATTTGTGAGAATCATGTCAATGACTTAGAAAGTGAGGTTGAGTTAATTGAAAGTATTATAAAAAGCAAAGATGTTCCCACATTTCCTTTTGAAGCATTAGGTAACGAGACCTCATCTTTAACTAATGAACAATATGTCTCTATGGTAAAGAAAGGAATATCCAGTTGTGAAAGGGGCGATGTTTTCCAGGTGGTATTGAGCAGAAAGTTTGATCAACAGTTTTCAGGAGACGAATTTAATGTATATCGTGCGTTAAGAAATATTAACCCAAGCCCTTACCTTTTCTATTTTGATTATGGAGACTATCGCATTTTTGGCAGCAGTCCGGAAGCTCAACTAAAAGTAAAAAAACACATTGCTGTAGTGCATCCTATTGCGGGAACCTTTAAGAGAACCGGTAATGATGTGGCCGATGAAGAATTGTCTCAGAAACTATTAAATGATAAAAAAGAAAATGCCGAACATGTGATGTTGGTAGATCTGGCGCGTAATGATCTTAGCCGTTTATGTAGTAATGTAAAGGTCAGCCGCTTTTGTGAAGTCCAATATTTTTCGCACGTCATTCACCTGGTAAGTGAGGTAAAAGGAGTGGCTGAAAAAGACGCCAATCCTTTTGACCTGTTAGGAACTACTTTTCCAGCGGGTACGCTGAGCGGCGCTCCAAAATATAAGGCCATGCAACTAATTGATGAATACGAAAACAATCCAAGAGGCTATTATGGTGGTTGTATTGGTTTTGTGGGATTTAACGGAGACCTTAACCATGCCATAATGATCCGCACCTTCTTAAGCAAAGGCAATCACCTGAGTTATCGTGCGGGAGCCGGTATTGTGGCAGCATCCAACGCTGAAAGTGAATTGCAGGAAGTGAATAATAAATTAAATGCTTTAAAGGCGGCTATTAAATCCGCAGAAAATATATAGAAAATGAAAATATTGATTTTTGATAATTACGATTCGTTCACCTACAATCTGGTGCATGTAGTGGAAAAGATAATTCATGGTAAAGTTGACGTTTTTAGGAACGATAAAATATCTCTGGAAAAAATTGGCGATTATGATAAAATAGTTTTATCTCCCGGTCCGGGACTGCCTTGTGAATCCGGATTATTATTGCCATTAATTAAAGAATATGCCTCTTCAAAATCTATACTGGGCGTATGTTTGGGTCAGCAGGCAATTGGTGAAACATTTGGGGGAAAGCTGGTAAATTTAAAAGAGGTATATCATGGAGTTGCAACCAAAATAAAAATAAAGGAATCAAGAACGCGCTCAGAAAATGACGTTTTTAAATCTTTGCCCAATGAGATTGAAGTAGGAAGATATCATTCATGGATTGTTGACAAGGAAAATTTTCCGGAGGAATTAGAGATTACTGCCGAAGATGAAAACGGGTATATCATGTCGCTGCGCCATAAAACATTTGATGTCCAGGGAGTGCAATTTCATCCTGAAAGTGTATTGACACCTATGGGGGAAGACATAATGAGAAATTGGCTGAATGTGTAGCGTTTTGCGGAGAACCCGATAACTATCGGAAATGAGTTGGTGAGTTGGGGAGTTGTATCACTTATTCTCATAAAGTAATAACTGATGACTGATAATTAAAATTTATGAAAAAGATATTACAATATTTATTTGAACATAAAACACTCAGCCGTGAAGCGGCGAAGGAAGTTTTATTAAATATTTCAAAGGGAATTTATTCTGATCCTGAGATAGCTTCTTTTACCACTGTTTTTTTAATGCGGAGCATTACGATTCCTGAGCTGCAGGGCTTTCGGGATGCACTCATAGAACTTTGTGTTCCTGTGAATTTAGATGATAATGATGTAGTAGATATCGTAGGCACTGGCGGAGATGGGAAAAATACTTTTAATATTTCGACATTGAGTTGTTTTATTGTTGCGGGCGCTGGACAGAAGGTGGCCAAACATGGTAACTACGGAGCTACCTCCATAAGTGGATCCAGTAATGTGATGGAAACTTTAGGGTATCGTTTTTCAAATGATAATAAAAAATTACTTAATGAAGTAGAAGAAGTGAACCTTTGTTTTATGCATGCGCCGTTATTTCATCCGGCACTGAAAGTAGTGGGCCCAATAAGAAAGAATTTAGGGGTACGTACTTTTTTCAATATGCTTGGCCCAATGGTGAATCCTGCGCTTCCTAACATTCAGATGATCGGTGTTTATAACCTGGAAATGGCAAGGATTTATTCTTATTTGCTTCAGCAATCGGAAGCCAGGTTTATGATCATTCATAGCCTTGATGGTTATGATGAAATATCTCTTACCGGCGATACTAAAGTGATCACTAATGATGGTGAACAAATTTTGAGCGCTGAATATTTAGGTAAAAGGACAGTAAGCCCATCAGAAATTTATGGAGGCAACTCCACAGAGGAGGCAGCAAAAATATTTTTGAAAATATTAAAAGTCGAAGGAAGTTGGTCGCAGAATGCGGTGGTAATGGCAAATGCAGCTATGGCGCTTTATGCTACAGGTAAGTTTAAAAATTATGAGGAATCTTATGCAGCAAGTGTGGAAAGCCTGGAAAGTGGCAAAGCGTATCAAACTTTTAAAAAATTAATCAGCTTTCAATAATGAATATTCTTGAAACCATCATTGTAAAAAAAAAGAAAGAAGTAGCAGATAATAAGCTCAGGAAAAGTATTGCTGAATTGGAACAAGGACCATTCTTTAAACATGAAACTCTTTCTTTCATAGATTTTTTATTAAAAAAGGATAAGACAGGAATCGTTGCCGAATTTAAAAGAAGGTCTCCTTCAAAAGGAATCATTAATGATACGTCAACGGTGGCAGAAGTAACCACTGGTTACGTAAAATATGGTGCAAGCTCCATTTCCGTTTTGACAGATGATGAATTTTTCGGCGGCTCTTTAAACGATCTTTCAGATGCAAGAATAAATAAAATTCCAATACTTAGAAAAGACTTTATTATTGATGAATATCAGATAATTGAATCGAAAGCTTATGGCGCTGATGTTATTTTATTAATTGCCGCGTGTCTTTCAAAAGACGAAGTGAAAAAGCTTTCAAAAGCCGCCAGGAATATTGGATTGGATGTTTTATTGGAAATTCATAATGAGCAGGAATTAGAACATGTCTGTGAGGATATAGATGTAGTTGGAATTAATAACCGCGATTTGAAAACTTTTAATGTTGACATTAATCGTTCTATTGAGTTATGTAAAAAAATGCCTTCAGATAAAATCAAAATATCTGAAAGTGGCATAGACAACGTAGAAACAATCAGACATTTAAAAATGAATGGATTCAGCGGTTTTTTGATGGGAGAGAAATTTATGAAAGAGAAAGATCCGGGACAGGCTTTTGAAGATTTTGTGAAAGAGCTATCTGTTTGAGGTGTATTAAACTTTCCCGGTTAGATGATTTATTTAAAAGCAATTAAAAAACAACAATGAAGATAAAAGTGTGTGGCAATAGGAGTTTAAGCCAATTAAAAGAATTGGAAGATTCAGGTATTGATTATGCGGGGTTTATATTTTATGAGCAGTCACCCCGGTATGTTCTAAAAGAGATCAAAGGTGAAGATGTAAAGGGTTTAAAATTAAATATTGAAAAGGTGGGAGTTTTTGTAAATGCGACTGAAGAGGAAATAATGAAGCAGATTGATGATTTTGGTTTGGATGTAGTTCAACTTCATGGGGATGAAACTGCTTCTTTTTGTGAGCGTATCAGCGATCATATAAAAGTCGTCAAAGCCTTTCGCATTGCTGATTTTGATACCAATATAGATTGGTTGATTAAAGAGTATGATGAAATGTGCGATTATTATTTGTTTGATAAAGGCTCTGCGGGCTTATATGGGGGAACGGGAGAAAAATTTAACTGGGATCTTCTTGAAAAATCCACTATAGGTAAACCTTTCTTTTTGAGCGGTGGCATAGGTATTGATGACGTGGAAGCGCTCAGAAAATTTAAGCATCCATTTTTTTACGGAGTAGATGTGAATAGTAGATTTGAGATAGAGCCGGGGATAAAGGATATAGAGCTAATAAAGAAATTTATAAGTCAAATCAAAATAGGATAACATAAAAGATGATGTAAATTGATGAAGACAAAACCTTTGAAAAATTTAAAAGTAAATTTGTAAAAGTATTTATGCCAACCCTCTCAATGTTTTTTGGAATAATTATCAGGATGTACTATGCTCCGAAAGAACATAATCCTCCGCATATTCATGTGTTTTATCAGGAATATGCTGCAACGATAGAAATTAAAACCTTTAAAGTGTTAGAAGGTGAATTACCTCCAAAACAGTTAAGATTAGTGTTAGCCTGGATAGAAATACATTATGATGAATTAATTGGAAACTGGATATTATGTCAAAATGGTGAAAAACCATTCCCTATTGAACCTCTAAAATGAATGATATGTTTTTTGCTGTAACAAACGTGACTCCTTTAGATAATTATCTGCTTCGGTTAAAATTCAAAAATGGCGAAGAAAGAATTTTTGACATGAAGCCCTATCTGGAAACAGGCATATTTAAAACTCTTAAGGATAAAAAATTATTCAAAACTGCAAAAGTCAGTTTTGATACTGTTGAGTGGGAGAATGAAGCGGATATTGATCCTGAAACTTTGTATCATGGAGGAGTGTCTGTGAAAAATGGTAACCTTGTCCATTAATTGAATTGTTAACGCTGATGCCTTAGAGGAACTTGAACATGATGCTATAAAAAGTAACTTGGTCTGAAAAAGGCTATAATTTCAAATACAATTTTAAGAAAAAATATTCAGAAATGTGGACAGTAGATGAAAATGGCTATTACGGCCAGTTTGGTGGTGCATACATCCCCGAGATGTTACATAATAATGTAGAAAATTTAAGAGAGAATTATTTGAAAATAATCAACGAAGAAAGTTTTCAAAAGGATTTCCATTCCCTGTTAAAGGATTATGTGGGAAGACCAACACCTTTATATCCTGCGAAAAGATTAAGCGAAAAATATGGTGCCCAGATCTTTTTAAAGCGTGAGGATCTTTGTCACACCGGCGCACATAAGATCAATAATACCATTGGACAGATTTTGTTAGCCGAAAGATTAGGGAAGAAAAGAATTATTGCAGAAACGGGAGCGGGCCAACATGGAGTAGCTACTGCAACTGTTTGCGCTTTGAAAAATTTGGAATGTATTGTTTACATGGGTGAAAAAGATATTGAACGGCAGGCTCCGAATGTTGCGAGAATGAAAATGCTGGGGGCCAAAGTAATTCCTGCATTGAGTGGAAGCAAAACACTGAAAGATGCTACCAATGAAGCTATCAGAGATTGGATAAATAATCCTGAAGATACTTATTATTTAATCGGAAGCGTGGTTGGACCGCATCCTTATCCGGACATGGTGGCCCGTTTTCAAAGTGTGATCAGTAGTGAAATGAGGACTCAGTTACAAGAAAAAACCGGTAGTGAGTTGCCTGGTTATATAATTGCATGTGTGGGCGGTGGTAGCAATGCGGCCGGTGCTTTTTACCATTTCCTGGATGATGACTCCGTGAAATTAATTGCCGTGGAAGCTGCAGGCTTAGGTATAGATAGCGGCATGAGCGCAGCAACTACTCAATTAGGCTCTATAGGGATTTTACATGGCAGCAAAAGTTATGTGATGCAAACTGAAGATGGACAGGTGGTAGAGCCACACAGTATTTCAGCAGGTTTAGATTATCCTGGTATTGGCCCGATGCATGCTAATTTATTTGCAGGAAAGCGGGCAAAATTTATGAATGCTACAGATGACGAATCATTGGAATCAGCATTTGAATTGACAAAACTGGAAGGCATTATTCCTGCCCTGGAATCAGCACATGCACTTTCCGTATTGAAAAAGATAAAGTTTGAAAAAAATGACGTCGTTGTGGTAAATCTAAGTGGAAGAGGAGATAAGGACATGGATACTTATATGAAACATATAGGCAATTGATAGGTTAATTTATTAATTGATTAATTAAGTTTATTGGTTGATTAGTTATCCCAATTGCTGTTGGTATGGTTTTTATTTTATTGGGTAATTTTTTTGAAAGTTTCAAATTTTGAAAACCGATATCGAAATAATTGAGTTTAGTGATGAATATTCGAAATATTTTACCGCCTTAAATAGGGCATGGCTCCAAAAATATTTTGTGATGGAGCCGATAGATCATGAAATACTGTCAGAACCGAAAAAATACATTATTGATCAGGGTGGCTTAGTCTTTTTTGCCAAAGTAGGGGATGAAATTGCAGGTACATTTGCGCTAATTAAAGTCAATGAAACCATATATGAGTTGGCAAAGATGGCTGTGGACGAAGATTTCCAGGGAAAGAAGATCGGACACAAAATGCTGAAATTTTGTGTTGAAGAAGGAAAAAGACTAAAGGCAGAGAAAATAATTTTATTCTCTAATAAAAGATTAGAACCTGCCATTCATTTGTATAAAAAATTTGGATTTATGGAAGTGCCCCTGGGTAGTTCTGAATATAAAAGAGCCGATATCAAAATGGAAGTAAATATTAAATAACACATGCACACTATTCAACGATTATTTTCAGAGAAGGATAAAAATATTCTTAGTATTTATTTTACTGCTGGTTTTCCACAATTAAATGATACCAATCTTATCCTTAAAGCATTACATGATCATGGTGCTGATATGATAGAGATAGGAATGCCTTACAGCGATCCTTTAGCTGATGGCCCGGTTATTCAGGACAGCAGCATGCAGGCCATAAAAAACGGAATGACTATTAAAATTCTTTTTGATCTGTTAAATCAGTTTCACAACAGTTATAGGGAAAATAAAAATGTTCCTTTGATTCTTATGGGATATCTCAACCCGGTATTGCAATATGGCTTTGAAAAGTTTTGTACAGAAGCAAAACATGCGGGCATCAGTGGAATCATTTTGCCTGATCTTCCCATTGATGAATATGAGAATGAGTATAGAAAAATGTTGGAAGATAGTGGCCTGAGCTTTATATTTTTGATTACTCCTGAAACGTCTGATGAAAGAATAAGGAAGATTGATTCTCTAAGCAATGCGTTCATTTATGCAGTTTCATCTTCTTCAATTACCGGAAGAGATACTGATATGAAAGCGCAAGAAAATTATTTTCAGAGAATAAAAAATATGTCATTAAAAAATAAGGTACTTATTGGCTTTGGTATCAGGGATAGGAAAACATTTTTACAAGCATGTAAATACGCTTCAGGTGCTATAATAGGTACGGCGTATATAAAAAGTATATCCAATGTGCCTGATATTGCAAATGCTACTAAAGGCTTTCTTAACTCAATTTTAGTGAATCCATAATAAGAAGTACTTTTTTTTGGCCTGAAAAAAAATTAAATTTGCCATTCACTTATTGTATAAACATGAAGCCAATTTTATTTCTGTTAACGGTGCTGCCTTTTATGGGGTTTTCACAGACAGCTAATACTCTGAAATCAGTCAATGAAGAAAGTTTTGTGATTTCAGGTGACATAAAAGGATTTCCTGATAGCACTTCAGTTTCATTTTTTGATGATAGTAAAAACGCGCTGGAAAAGAAAGCTATTATTGAAAATGGCAAATTTGTAATAAAAGGCACATTGCCGGAACCTTCAGTTATTATTTTGGTTTTTGGAGAACAACCACCGGCAGTTCCTCTCTTTATTGGTAATGATAAAATTAAAATTGAAGGCAGTAAAGAAAATCTGGAAAACCTGTCAATTACAGGCTCTAAAACACAAACCCAGTTTGCCGAATATTCTAAAGCACTTAGGCCCTATGAACAGGTGTTTGCTCCTGAAGGACAGAAAGACCCTGCGTCCGTGGCTTCTGTTGAAAAAATCAGTGAAGATTTTGTAAAGAACAATCCTGCGTCTTATGTTGCACCCATAGCGATTATCAGAATTTTGCAATCTTCTGAGAATGTAGAGAAAGCTGACAAATTATTTCAACTGGTGTCAGCAGATGTAAAAAAATCGAAGCTTGCGCAATACCTGGGTCAGCAATTGTCCTTAGCAAAAATCAATCCGGTAGGTGGCGAAATCGCCGATTTTTCACAGCAGGATACAGCGGGTCATTTGGTAAAAATATCTTCCCTGCGTGGCAAATATGTTTTGATTGATTTTTGGGCCAGTTGGTGCAGACCCTGTAGAATGGAAAATCCAAATGTAGTAGCTGCCTTCAATAAATACAATGAAAAGAATTTTACTGTATTGGGCGTATCGCTTGATCAGGCAAAGCCAGCATGGTTACAGGCAATTAAGATGGATAGCCTGGCCTGGACACAAGTAAGTGACCTAAAGGGATGGGGAAACGAGGTTGCTGCACTTTTTCACATTACCAGTATTCCACAAAATATTTTAATAGATCCCCAGGGTAAAATTATCGCTAAAAACCTTCGTGGCGAGGCGTTGAACAGCAAACTGGAAACACTGTTTAAATAAACGTTTTGGAAAGATTGTTTTAAGACCTTTTTTTTAGTTTATTGTTAGTTGCCTCTTATACAATTGCACTGCATTTTCCAAACCTAAATATATTGCATCACAAATCAGCGCATGGCCTATAGAAACTTCCAGAAGGCCGGGAATGTTTTCAGCAAAGTATTTAAGATTGTGCAAGTCCAAATCATGACCCGCATTAATTCCCAGTCCCAGTTCCACCGCTTTTTGGGCGGCAACTATATAAGGCTTAATAGCCTGTGACTGATTACCCTTTTGAAATTCTTTTGCATAACTTTCTGTATATAATTCGATCCGGTCAGTACCGGTTTCTTTGGCAGCTGCGATCATTTCCTCTACCGGATCAACAAAAAGAGATACACGAATTCCTGCTTCCTGAAATACCTGTACTATTTCAATGAGATAGTCTTTATTTTTTATGGTGTCCCATCCATGGTCAGAAGTTAACTGTCCTAAAACATCAGGAACGAGTGTAACCTGGTTTGGTTTATTCGAAAGAACCAGGTCAACAAATTTTTTTTCTTTGGAATTTCCTTCGATATTAAATTCTGTGGTGATTATTTTTTTTAATTCGAAAACATCGTGATATCTTATATGTCTTTCATCCGGCCTGGGATGAACCGTAATCCCCTGAGCACCAAAAGTCTGAATATCGATGGCTGTTTTTATAAGGTCAGGATTATTGCCACCTCTTGAATTACGCAGGGTGGCTATTTTATTAATGTTTACGGATAGTTTAATCATAATTGTGCAATTTTCGCTTATTTCTTTCGTTCAGTAACTAAATCTACTAATTACGGAATAGAGGTTATTACAAATTTAAGTTTTTAGGCGTTGTTCTATCTAATCAATTAAAAATTACGCTTGTTGAGTTAAAATTTACAGTATATTCTTCTATGCCATTTTGTTCACGGTTGCGGAATTAAGAAGTTACTTTCTTGTTTTTTCATTTTATCTTGCAGCCTCATTAAAGTTTTTTTAGACATATGAGTTTTGAAAATTATGTAATTCCTTATGAAATCAATGAACGTTACCAAAAAAAAGTTGCTTATTTCTCGATGGAATATGCCATTGACCAGCCTCTGAAAATTTACAGTGGTGGATTAGGATTTTTATCCGGTTCTCATTTGCGCAGTGCTTACGAATTACGACAGAATCTTATCGGTATAGGTATTTTATGGAAAGAAGGTTATTATGATCAGGCAAGAAATTCTGATCAGACTTTAAAGGTGGTATGGATCGAAAAGATTTATAATTTTTTAGAAGATACGGGCATCAGGTTTCAGATACCCATTCATGACCATCCTGTGTGGGTCAAGGTTTTATATCTTAATCCAAAAACCTTTAACAGCGCTCCGCTGTTTTTGTTGAGTACAGATGTGCCTGAAAACGATTATGTATCCCAGACCATCTCTCATCGACTATATGATGGCAATGCTGCTACTAAAATGGCGCAGTTTATCCTGTTGGGAGTAGGCGGAGCCAAACTGCTCGACCTCATGAACTATAACCCTGATCTATATCATCTTAATGAGGCGCATGCAGTAAGCGCAGCATTTTATTTATATCAAAAGTTCGGGAATTTGGAGGATATAAAAAAACGCCTGGTATTTACTACTCATACACCTGAAGAAGCAGGGAACGAAAAACACGATATTTACCTGTGTGAGCAAATGAGCTACTTCTGTGGAATACCACTTGACCAGGTACGTGAAGTAACGGGGATGACTGATGATCTGTTTAATCATTCTTTAGCTGCTTTACGTTTTGCACATTTGGCTAATGGAGTATCACAACTTCATGGGGAGGTGAGCCGTCAGATGTGGTATAAATACGATGGTATTTGTGAAATAAAAGCAATAACCAACGCGCAGAACTGGCGTTATTGGTCCGATAAGCAACTATATCGTGCAAGACAGGAGCAAAATAATGATTGGTTTGATGATAGAAAAAGGCATTTAAAACAACGCGCGCTTGCAATCGTTGCAGATCAGACTGGCAAAGTAATGGACCCTAATGTCTTAACCATTGTGTGGGCCAGGAGGTTTGCAGGTTATAAAAGAGCAGAGTTGCTGACAAGAGATCATAAACGATTTGAAGCGCTATTGAACAATCCTAAATATCCTGTTCAAATTATTTGGGCGGGAAAACCATATCCCCTTGACTTTCCGGCAATAACTGATTTTAATCATTTAGTAAATTTAAGTAAGCAATATAAAAATGTGGCGGTTTGCGTTGGTTACGAATTAGCCCTGAGTAAAAGACTAAAACAGGCTGCGGACGTATGGCTTAATAATCCACGTGTGCCCAGAGAGGCAAGCGGTACCAGCGGAATGACGGCTGCAATGAATGGCGCTGTAAACCTTAGCACCAATGACGGATGGATTTGTGAATTCATCAATAGCGGTAATAACGGTTTTGTAGTTCCTCCGGCGGATTACATGAACATGCATGTGGAAGAGCAAGATCGGTACGATATGAATCAACTCTATGATATACTGGAGAATGAAATATTACCTCTTTATTACAATGATTTTGAAACCTGGAGACAGGTAGTAAAAAATGGAATGAGAGATGTGCAGGTTGCCTTTGACAGTAACAGGATGGTAGATGAATATTACGAAATATTGTACAAGTAGAAAAGGTGCTGCACGATGAGGTGGTCCTTTTTTATATTTCTAAAAATATGGTTGATTGCTGAATGCTTAAACTCTTTCTCCGGTTTTTCGCAATATATAGTTGCTTGCCATTGAAGTGAGCGTGATATAAAGTGTGTTTTTTGAATAATCTGTATCAACTATTATTGATTCAAATTTTTTTTGTCTGAAAAACTAATCTCTTTAGCAGTGTAAATGTCAAGTGAACTTTGTGTTAACTTATTGAAATAGCTTGAACAGAAAATTTAAACGATTTTTATTTACACGGTTGTGGCGATAGAGGCTGTACCGGATGTATTGCCACTAATATTTTCGGAAGGTGGGTTGTTGAGGTATTAATTAATTAATTACTGGCGTTAACTAAGCGCTTGATGTCATCGCCGCATAAGGCCCTGTTATAAATTCTTAACTCATCAAGAATTCCATTAAAATAATAGGGAAATACTGAACTGCCCTCCCGCCCTATAAGCAGATCATCTGAATTAGGAGTAAAATTTACCACCTTTGGGACGCTGCTTACTAATTTTCCATTTATATACATTTTGGCAACTGAGCCATCATAAGTAAAGGCTACATAATACCATTGCCCTGTCTTTATCGGTGTTACGCTTGAGGCGCCCGCACCAGTACCTTTGGGAATATTGTCACCGTAACCTCCGCCAAAGGTCTCATTATTCAAATTGGGCGTGCGACAGACCACACTGTAATCTGTAAATTGTAACAGATAAAAACCATTAATGTCATCATGGTTTCCTTTGGTGACAATATTATTTCCGCTACAGGTTCCGGTATAAAAGCCATTTACATTCACTATTGCATAAAGCGTTATATTATCCGGGTTCAGGCTGGAACTATTTTTCACCTGCATGTATGTGGATGTTCCGTTAAAAAGATAGGCATTATTGGAATTCCCGAAGCGGTCTTTTGTTTTAGTGGCATTGTTGAATGTAATATTATTTTCATAACCGCTGCTATCAGTTAAGTTACCATCAACAAAAGAAAAATAGGCTACTAACCCTCTCTTTAAATCATAAGTGCTGTCTATTATTGTTGTAGTATCGTGGACCTGGATCGTTACCGTATCATGAACAGGTACAAAGGTGGTGTCATTTTCAATTTTAGTTTTGGTGCAGGAAGTTATTCCGGTTGTAACCGAAAAGAAGCTACCGAATATCACTACCAATGCAAACAGTTGAAATAATTTCATAAATACAGTTGGAAGTAAATGGCAATAGTCAACCCAGTTCTTGGTTTTAAATATTTCTAAAGATATAGTAATAAACCAAACAGTCAAATTATCATCAAAAGAATTTAGCTGATTTCAAATTTTACAAACCCTTGGTTAACGTCGCTGAAACACCTCCTGTTCGTCATTGGATAAGTTTGTTGATGGATAATAGCCGATGGTTCTTTTTCGATTGTGGAAATAGGAGCCTGGAAGAATTATTATTGCAAAAAAAATAAATAAACAAGGTGAGGTATTTTGAGCAGTTTGTTAATTTGAAAGCTACTGGTACAAGCTATCTTCTTAAACGAGTAATAAAAATCGTGTTACTTTGCGCAGTTCAAAATATAGGATAGCGGCTTTTTATAAATTGTATTTAACCAGATATTAATAATAATGACAGCAGAACATCAGCGCCTTGCAGATAATGTACCTAAAAATGTGCCTTTAGAACAATGGGGTCCCTACTTAAGTGAAAGGCAATGGGGGACGGTGCGTGAAGATTATGGATACACAGGAGATGCCTGGAATTATTTTCCATTTGATCAATCACATTACAGAGCTTATTTATGGGGAGAAGACGGCATTGCAGGAATATCAGATCTGTTTCAGAATCTTTGCTTTGCAGTCACTTTATGGAACCGCAAGGATCCTATTTTGAAAGAAAGACTATTTGGATTGGGCAATAAAGAAGGAAATCATGGAGAGGATGTAAAGGAATTGTATTATTATTTAGATAATATTCCTACGCATTATTATATGGAATATTTGTATAAATATCCACAAAAAGAATTTCCTTATGAGGATTTAAAATACAAAAACAGGCAAAGATCTAAGGAAGAACCTGAGTATGAGATATTAGAAACAGGCATTTTTGACAACAATGAATATTTTGACGTAAAGATCACTTATGCCAAACAAGATTCTCGAGATATTTTTATTAAAATTGATATTCATAACCGATTTTCAGAAAGTGCCGGAATTACGGTTCTTCCCACATTGTGGTTTTATAACCGTTATAGCAATGAAAAGCTACAGGAGAAGCCCGTTATAACTCATTTAAATAAAACTACGGTAAAGGCAACACATCAAAGATTAGGCACTTATTATTTATATTTTCCAAAACCGCGTGGTACCTATTTTACTGATAATATTACCAACACTAAAAAACTTTCGGGCATACCTAATGCGACTCCTTTTGTAAAAGATGCTTTTCATGAAGCTATTATTAACAGGAAGCAGGTGAAGGCGCTACGCCGTAACACTTCGGGAACAAAATTTGCTCCGATATATGATTTTAATATTAAAGCAGGAGAAACAAAAACCATTTACCTGCGGCTCTCTGACAAAGAACTGGAGAATGCATTTGAAGAAAACTTTGAAAATATTTTTGCAACCCGTAAAGCTGAAGCTGATGAGTTTTACAATGTTATTTTACCAAAAGATATTTCTGATGATTTAAAAAATATACAGCGCCAGGCGTTGGCAGGTATTCTTTGGGGCAAACAATTTTATCACTATGATGTAGAAAGATGGCTCACTACCAGCGATGGGATCACTCCTGTAAATGATGGTAAACTTTACGGAAGAAACCGTGAATGGAGGCATCTTAAAAATCAAAATATAATTCTGATGCCCGATAAATGGGAATATCCATGGTATGCTGCGTGGGATCTTGGCTTTCAGTGTGTGTCAATGGCTATGCTGGATGCGGGATTTGCAAAGCATCAACTACTGCTCATCATGCGGGAATGGTTTATGAAACCTGACGGGCAGTTGCCTGCTTATGAATGGCATTTCAGTGATGTGAACCCTCCTGTGCAGGCATGGGCAGCCATGCAGGTTTACAAGATAGAAAAAGAACAAACAGGCACGGGAGATATTAATTTTTTAAAGAAAATATTTCATAAGCTTATTATCAATTTCACGTGGTGGATTAACCGTAAAGACGCCATAGGTAACAATATCTTTCAGGGCGGTTTCCTTGGATTAGATAATATTGGTGTATTTAACAGGAGTATTGAGATGCCTGGAAATCACCGGCTGGAACAGGCCGATGGTACGAGTTGGATGGGCATGTATGCTTTGAACATGATGGACATCGCTTTGGAAATTGCGATGGTGGATGAGACTTTTGAAGATACCGGTACTAAATTTTTTGAACATTTTATATTGATTTCCGAAGCGTTAAATCAGCATGGTTTATGGAATGACACTGATAAGTTTTTTTATGATCTGCTTGTAAAAGATGGATCAACCCCATTGCATTTGCGTATTCAATCTATTGTGGGACTTACTACTTTATTTGCTGTTTCAATTATCGAAACTCAGGTTCTTGAAAAACTTACTGGTTTTAAAAAGCGCATAACCTGGTTTGAAAAATACAGAAAGAAAAATGAACTTTTCTGGCCTAACGAAGAACATAAAAGTGGTGATAAAATGTTGCTATCACTTGTGAGAAAAGAAAGGCTGATCGAAATATTACAGCACGTGCTAAATGAAGATGAATTTCTTTCGCCCGGCGGTATACGTGCCTTGTCAAGGTACCATGAGGCCAATCCTTATGCAGTTACAATTGACAATATTGAATACAGAATCGGATATGATCCTGGAGATTCAACTTCAGATTTTTTCGGGGGCAACTCCAACTGGCGCGGCCCGGTTTGGGTTCCGATTAATTATATTCTTATTCAGTCTATCCGGAAATTCGGAGAGTTTTATGGGGATGAATTATTAGTGGATTATCCTACAGGCTCAGGCAGTAAATTGAATCTGGTGCAGGTCGCTGACGAATTGACCAAACGAGTTATTAGTTTATTTGAAATAGATGATGTGGGAAACAGAAGGGTCAATGGTAAAGAAAATTGGTTTTATACTAAACCAGAAAACAGAGATCTTGTTTTATTTTATGAATATTTTCATGGCAATAATGGCAATGGACTTGGTGCCAGCCATCAGACGGGATGGACCGCCCTGGTCGCCCAGTTGATAAGCGAATCAGAAAGAAGCCGGGGTTGATAGTATGAAATTTCTTAAATTGAATGGAATAGGTACTAAAAAGTAATTGCCGTTATCCGCTTTTGCGGACAACGGCAATTATATAGATTTATGCAACGGGATAGTCCGTTTTTTGCGTGCCATAATATAAAACGTTTCAAAAAATCGAGTTTATAATTTTCTGTCTGAAGAAGATTTCAAATGGGACCAGTTCCCCCATTACAGCGTACTAAAAAATATTTAAACCTCCCGACGCAAAAGATATTTATGGCCAGCAAGCCCTTATTTTTTCAGTGATTCAAGCATATAAATGACTCCAATATTGAATACCCGTGAATGAATCTTGCCATCGGCAGTCT
>JBDTIC010000204.1:0-7038 GCA_039936595.1 Ginsengibacter sp.
TAGTGGAGATACATAACAATAAAACCGGGAAAAGACTCACAGAAGTAAAGTTTGATAATTCCAGAAAACCTGATATCGCTACCCCTGCCAGCACATCAGCTACGGATGTAACAATATTTGCCGGGCGCATTAATCGTAGAAAACCAATTGTCTTTTTCAATCCAGGAAAATATTAACTAATGATGAGCGAGGATTTATCAGTACGTGGCGCCTGTCCACCGCGGAGCACTGTATTTCCCTGGAATTTTTGTGATTGATCAATACTCTGTACTACGGTAAAATCAGATTCCTGAATTTGTCCACTTTGTCCAAAAGCAGTAATTGCATTTTGATAACATACCATTTCGATATCTTTTATTTCAATACCGCGCAGCTTCATTAAAGCCGCAGTTTTAGGAACAGCAAGGGGATCACTGATGCCCCAATCGGCTGCTGAATTGATCATAATGCGCTCCGTGCCGTACTGCCTTACAATTTCAACCATTCTTTCATTACCCATTTTGGTAAAAGGGTAAATAGTAAAGGCTGCCCAAAAACCACGGTCAAGCACTTCTTTCATTGTCTCCTCATTATTATGATCCACAATAACAGAATAGGGATCCAATCCATGTTCAATGGCAATATCCATGCTGCGTTGGGTACCTCTTTTTTTATCGCGGTGAGGAGTATGAATTTGTACCGGAAGTTCGGCTTCTTTGGCTAGATCTAGTTGCAGCCGGTAGTATTTTTCTTCAGCGGGTGTTTGATCGTCAAAACCAATTTCACCAATACCTACTACTCCTTCTTTGTAAGCAAATGAGGGAAGAATTTCCATTACCTGTTCAGCCAGTTTTTCGTTATTGGCTTCCCGTGAATTTAATCCAATGGTACAATAGTGTTTGATACCAAACTGTGAAGCCCGGAACCTTTCCCATCCAACAAGGCTGCTATAATAATCACGAAAACTATCTATTCCTGTACGAGGCTGACCCATCCAAAAAGCAGGTTCAATAACCGCAACAATACCTGCATCAGCCATTGCCTGGTAATCATCAGTGGTTCTTGAAACCATGTGAATATGAGGATCAAAAAACTTCATCCCTTTTATAATCTCTAAGTCAAGCGGCATTTTTTCTATCTTCTCTCCCGCTCTATCTTCTGCACTGGCACACATAATTAATTGATTTTATAATTTGAAAAATATTATTTTTTAGCTCCTACAATTCCCCAGGTTAATGACTTGCTATCAATGGCAGGTTTATATTCGATATGTTGATCGAGTAATCTTTTTGCTTTCTCAAATTGAGTATGGTCACAAGCCAGCGCTGCTGCTTGTTTTTCTGTTTCATCTCCTTCTGCGAATAACTTTTCAAGCATATAAAAATGTGGTTCATCCATAAACGGCCCCACCAACCTCCATATCTGCGGATTGGTTTTCCGATGTGCCGCCCATCGTTCTTCTACATAATCAAAAAGTATATTTGCCAGGTTTTGATTGGCTTTTATATCAAGGCCTGTAATATGGTCCACATTTTTATCTGTAAAAAACGCCTTCATTACCAGTTGATTCCATGCTGGTTCATCCAGGTGCTCCGCAGGGTAAGGATTGAAATACATAATGGCCTCCAGTACACTACCTATATTGCTGCGAACCCCTTCTGCACAACGCCATCTCCAGTCATCAGGATAGGACAGGAATGGAAGGGAGGAATACAGCGCAACCTGTTCATTCATTTCGGCCTGTAAAAAAAGATTTTCAATTCTACTGATATAATTTTCTTTGTGATCACTTTGCAACTGCATCAATAACCACACTCTGCAAAGCCTGTCAATGGTCCAGTGGTGCATAGAAAATCCCGGTAACAGGTTTGCAATTTTTTCTCTATCCATTACTTCCATAACCACTTCCTTCTTCCCGGTCTTTCGGGGAATAGCAGTAAAGCTGAGATTTAACTGGTAATTATTGTCGGAGTCGGAAGATTGCTTTGCTTTTTCACTCAGCCAATTAAATGCGTCTCCGGTAATATTTTTTTCTATAATCTTCCTGAATAATTCTTTGATTGCCTTATCAATTTGTGCTTCCATAATAATCACTTTTATTCGTTTACAGCGCTATAAAATAATTCATAGCCAGGGCACCACTAATAATCAGTAGCCCGAAAAACTCCCGTGTTTGTTCGATATAAGGTTTAGTCGCCTGCATGCTTTCTACAAGGCTCGGATTATGGTATTTAAAGATCCAATCCTTTACCCCATCTTTTGCAAAAAAGAGACGGATAGCATATATGAGATAAAAAGCAATAGCCACAAGATAGATTACCGGATAATATTTTTCGAATACTGCAAAACCGCAACATATAGATGCTATCAAATAGATCGGCACCCATAACCATGCATCGATATCATTCAGATTTACATAGGCAAAGGCGGCAAAAGCAAGGCAAAAGAAGCTATTGAGAATAATTAATAACATGACAGAAAAATTTTGGTAACTAAGTTAAAACAACTAATCTACTATATTGAAACAAAAATGTAAAGATTTTCAATGTATGATTTCAATCATAATTTTAATCTATTAATTATATAACCATTAACAATAACAGGGGAAGCTAATCTCAGAAAATAAAAAGTTGCCTGAAAAAACCAGGAATGGTTTGAAACAATGTTAAGGGCCGATTGGTGTTTTACCACCATTATAATTTATGTTGCTTTAGCAGCCCATTGTACACAATGCCCTTGCACATGCACCGGGCCTTTGAACAACATACATCCACCACAGCCTGTTTCTTCTTTAGGTGGAATGTATAAGCTACAATTACCACAATAACTTTCAGGAACCGGTGATTTTGTTACGTAGCCCAGGCTCTCACGCTTTTTTAGTTCTTCATCACTTACACCTGATAGATCATTACAAGGATCTTCGGAAGTGCTTTGTTTTTTATTCTCATTGGTATTGCCTGAAGATTCATTTGTATTGCCTGAAGAATCATTCGTACCGCAACTGTTGAGAAACAGGGCACCTCCTACAAATAAGCTACCAGTGCTAAAACATTTATTGAAAAATTTTCTCCTGGAATATTCTTTATTTTCCATTTTAAAATTGCTTTTTTTTGATGAATATAATTTAATGAACTTTAATTGAGCCATATCTCAAATTCTCTTTGCCACGAATTATAGGAAATTCCACCAACCTGCTATCAATTTACCTTAGTTGTTGCCATCGGAACTCCCACCTGGCTTGCCAGCTTCAAAACTTCCTCTATGATTTTGGTTTCAATATCCGGCTTCCAGGTAGCAGGCAATCCATAAACCATTTGAGAACTTGCTCCTTCATATCCGCCTTCCTGTACTATTCTCGCAGATGGAATATAGCTCATCACATCATTGGAATATCCCAAAACAAACAAATGCGGGCCAAAAATACGCTTGAGTTCAATTGAATAATCAATGACGGTCTCGCCTCCCAGAATAGCTATTGGTTGTTCTCCGATCTTCCATACTTGCACAGGATATGGATAAGATGTCCTAAGTGACTCCCCTTTGTCCATTTCCTGAATGAGGTTTTGTGCCCAGCGCTTTTGATATGATGCACCCTCCCGGGTTTTCTTTAATAATTCTTCTTTGGTCGGCGAGGTATTTAATGACAATTCTACTTCAGAATACGCCGTGGACAGGTTAGATGACAATGGCTGCATATCTTCATTAATCACTCTGTCCACCGAGGCAGCCAATTCTTTTCCGTACTGTTGAGCCAATTGTTCTGTTCTTCGTGGTAACGGATTTTGATCAGCGCCACAGCCCTGAACAAATAACGCTGTGATACCAGGATGACTTTTTTCAAGTTCTATCTGCGCAAACCCTGCCCAGTCTCCCGACCACTTATAACCGGCAAGAACGGTATTGTGACAAGCATATCCAAACATGATTGCTATCAAATCTCCTTTTTTGTTTTCAACTTTTATTACAGGCACTGCGTAATCATTAGGCCCATTTAAATGTGACTGCAGATCTAATGTCGATTCCACATTATTTCTTCTATTTACCTGGAACCGTGTAACTCCATTTCCCGAATATAATTGTGCCGGTTCCATAGACTTCAGAGCCTTCCCAACCAATGCCACAATTTTGTCTCCCAACTGATCAGTATATTGATCAATATCCTTTTGCTGACTTTCATTTACCGGGTAAATACTTACTAAAGCGTCCGACAAAACAGGACCTGTATGCGTATGAGAAGTATTGATCGCGATCTGTGACCTTGATAATTTATATTTTGCTTTTATCTCGTCTCTTACATGATCTGAAAGCTTTTTTGGAATTCCTACCAGATCGGCTGTTACCAAAACCGCTTGTTTTCCAGTCTCATCCTGGATGGCTAATGCCTTAGCCCATATATCCACTATTTTTCCCTCGGACGGCCGGTCGCGGTCGCCATAGCCTGCCATCCACTGTGGACGTTCAGGAGTAATCACCACGCGTGCAATGCCTGCTTTCCAGTTTTTTGAATTGCCTGCCTGGCCATATCCTTCTGCTGCAAACAGTCCCAATAATAAAAAGGACGAAATGCCGAAAAATAAATACTTCATTAATTGATTGATTTATAAACGTTTTATTTTAATATTTTTAAAATACACCTTGTCGCCGTGGTCTGTAAGCAAAATGTGGCCACTTGCCAATTCTCCATAGTTCTCGTCATCTTTAAATTTGGTCTCTGATTTTCTTTTAAGAAAATCCGCGCTACCTCTTTCATAACTCAGCACCTTAACGCCATTCAGCCAATGCTCTACGTGTTTTCCTTTAGCTATTATCCTGATGTGATTCCATTCTCCCGCAGGACGTAAATGCACATTTTTGGGAGTATATAGTAAATAACATGAAGCAGTAGCCGCTATATCGTGTTGGTGGTTTTTAACTTCCGGATGATTATAATCATCTATGATCTGGTACTCAGGGCCGTTGATTGCTGTATTTCCGGTCTTCGAATTCTTCAATTCTCCAACAAAATATTTTACACCGCTGTTAGCTTCATTAGTTAAATTAAAGTCCAGGTCGAGTTCAAAATTGCTGTATTTTTCACGTGTGATAATATCACCTGCTCCCTTTTTCCCGAGTACCAATGAGCCGTCTTTTACGATCCATCCACCTGACGGAAAAGTTTCACTATTCTTTGATCTCCATTTATCCGTATTCGTACCATCGAACAATATCTCCCAGCCTTTTAATTTTCTCTTTTGAGCAGCGCCTGGCAGCGAGTCAGAAACGAAGAGAGGTCTATTATCGAAATTTGATTTTAGTCGTGTTTCATTTTTATTTAAAACATTCGTGTACCCAGTGCCGGCAAAGGTCGAAAATCCGCAAAAAGACATAAAACATACCGATAATAATACTCTGTACTTTTTCATTTATAAATTTTTAATAATTAGTTATTTAATTCAACAGCTATTACCTGATAGCTATCAGCTAAAAGCTAAACTTATCATTTAGTAAACAAATCTTTTAAATCCCCGATCGCTTTGGATGTATTGCTGCCTGCCTCTGCTGAAATAGTTTTTAATTTTTCTTTTAAAGAAGCGTCCATTCCCTCAGGCTTTTCTAACCCTTTGATCAATCCCTTAATACCTGCCGACTGCCAGGTTACTGTATTTGATAGGGGTGGTTGAGACAGCATGTTCAATAAAACGGAAACCTGGCTTTTATCATTGCGGGCGCCAATTATATTGGAATAAGTCTCCAAAAAATTCAGTTTCCACGATGTCGTATCTTTAAAAAATGAATTTTTTCCCAGCGCTTTTAAAAGGTCAATTCCTGATCCGGCATCTGAGCTTAATACCGCTGTTCTGAACCATGAACTCTGTCCATGCAACTCTAATGTTTTTGCCAATGCAGGAATCACCGTATTATCTTTAAACTGACCCAAACTTAATGTAGCCTGGTAGGCTACCCTTGTCGAAGAGTCGTTGATCATTTCCTCTAACTGAGATAAACAACCCGGAAAGCGTTCGGAAAGTATCGCACCATTTTCCCGTACACCAGGTGAAGGATCTTTCATAGCCGCCTTAACAGTAGCAGCATCCAGTGCATCCATACCTTCTAAAACATACAACGCATGTAATCTGAATCTTGGATCTTCACTGTTGGCAAATAGATCTCTTACCTCGGGTAATACGCTTTTATCCTGGCGCTCTAAAAGAAGCCTTTGAGCAGTAGTACGCCACCAACGATTTTCATGGGTCAAAGTTTTAACCAGCTCGGCAGAAGTTGCATTTTTAAAATTGAAATCTACCGGCTTGTAAGTACCAGCGTCACCAGGCACTATTCTGTAAATACGCCCCATAGTGTTTCCGGCATTAAAATCCATCTCTTTTTGTAAATCTTCAGGAATGGACAAAGGGGTTTCGATATGCTGCCTGTACATATCAATCACGTAAAGGTATCCATCCGGGCCCACTGAAAAAGTTGCCGGGCGAAACCATGAATCAGTAGTGGCCATGAATTCTTTATCTTTCTCCTTTTCTCCCCGCTTAGCAACGATGTAAGGTTCGTTATCTACAACGGAAAGAATATCCCGATGTACCAGGCTGCCTGCAACATCGCCGGTGAAAATATTACCGTAATATTCTTTAGGAAACTTATCACCATCATAGTATGTTCCACCTGATGCTCCTGTAAAATGGCCTCTCGCGTATTCAACCTGATCAGAGTGATTTTCCTGGAATACCTTATTACGTCGATCAGTACGCGTCTGTCTCCAGTAGGGAGTTGCACTTATCTGATACATTAATGGATCATGATCTGAAGTATTCTCAACGGAAGATCTAGCGGACGAAGGCAGATAAGGATTTCTTTCCAAATACCTCAATGGTGTTACTACCTGCCTGATGTGCAATGAATTAGCGGTAAAAAAGCGATGGCCCCAATCATCTATTGCAAGACCATATTGTCCAGGGCCGGTGCTACGTTCAAACTGATCTCTGTCCAGGCGAAAACGGAAATCAGCGCCCTGCACATTTAATTTTGGAGCATTAGGCTTCCTCGTATAGGTTATTTCGCCTGCCTGTC
>JBDTIC010000205.1:0-6503 GCA_039936595.1 Ginsengibacter sp.
GTTTATTGCAAAATAGTTCTCCAATGCTCAATATTATTTTCCTGTCACCTGACAAACTCACATTATTTATCTTTTAATCTTTTAAGGATTGAGCGGGGTTATGCTTATACCTATAAATCATTTACGATCTACTACTAAACTGTTAATATAGTCTGCCGAATCATTAGGATCGATCCCTCATGTGATTTCAACTAAAAAATAAAGTGAGATAAGCGATGGTTTTACTTATTTTATTTACGAAACCGGTTTCGTAAATAAAGCCATACGCTTTTGTATTTATGTGACAAATAAAATCCAATTTAGCAATCCGATTAAATTAATGTGAAGCGATTGACTAAGAGAATTTCCTTTAACGAATAAGTGCCGGAAAGGCTTGGGAACCAGAACTGAAAAAGTAGCTTGAAAAATAAATGAAAAACACTTTGCCGACACACAGCCCAATAACAAACTGCCATAGAAATTAAAAATAAGCGATCACCGACATTTCATTTTATTAATTATTAATTCATTCTAAACAGATGTTTATGAGATTTCACCATTTTAAACCAGCAGAAAATGTGGGCGCAACTCCCAACAGAGCTTTATTGTTTTCGCTGTTTTTTGTCCTTTTATCTACTCTTATTTATCCATTGGCCGTTTCAGCAGAGACATGCACACTGTCAAATGTTGGTACATTAGATAAAATCGTTAACGGAAGAGTAACTGACGCAACGAATGGAAGCCCTCTGAGTGGTGCTACGGTTTCCGTAAAAGGTACGAATAACAGTACAACTACAAACGCAAATGGGGCTTACTCTATTAGTGTTAAAGACAATAATGCCACACTGGTATTTACTTTTGTGGGCTATACTACGAAAGATGTAACCGTTGGAGATAACCCCACACTGGATGTAACTTTACAAGTTGCATCAGCACAATTGGCAGAAGTAGTTATAGGGTATGGTACTCAATCGAAAAAAGATGTCACCGGATCTGTAAAATCATTGCAGCCCGGCGATTTCAATAAAGGCATTATAAACTCGCCTGAACAATTGCTACAGGGAAAGGTAGCTGGTGTAAACGTTACCTCCGCCAGCGGTGAACCCGGAGCGGTACAATCCATAACGGTCCGCGGACCCGGTGGTGTAAGAACAGGAAGTACTCCTCTGTTTGTATTAGATGGACTTGCATTAGACAATTCCAGCACAGGCGGCGGCAATCCTCTTAACTTTTTAAATCCCCAGGACATTGCGTCTATTGATGTATTAAAAGATGCATCGGCGACTGCAATATATGGAGCAAGAGGCGCTAATGGCGTCATTCTGATTACTACCAAACGCGGTAAAAGTGGAGTGGGTAGCATCTCCTATTCAGGAACTCTCGGAGTATCTTCCATTGCAAGGAAGTTGCCCGTTTTCTCAACCGACCAATATAAAAAAGAAGTAGTGGCAATCGGCGGTGTGCTCGATGATAAAGGTTCAAGCACTGATTGGCAGGACGTCATTACCCGGACTGCAGTCACCCAAAACCATAACCTTACTTTAAGCGGTGGTGCTAATAAGCTTACCTACTATGCATCATTCGGATTGCAGAACCAGGAAGGCATCATTAAGCACAATGACTTCAAACGCTACACCGGGCGATTTAATGCAACACAAAAATTCCTGGATGACAGGCTTACTATAGAAGCTAATATGACGACTACCAGCACATACGATTTACGTCCTGATTATGGAACAGTTATCGGGTCAGCTATCTCCAACAATCCAACCTATCCTGCCTATGATTCTGTTGGCAAGCCTGCACAATATCAGAATATCAACAACCCATTGCAATCTTTTAACCTGGACAAAGAAATCACCAAAATCAACCGGGTAATAGGAAATCTAACCGCAACGGTGAAGCTGGTAAAAGGATTAACTTATAAATTGAATTTCGGGCTTGATAATTCAACCGGAACAAGAGACTTGCAGGCCTTACCCAGCCTGGTACCTCAGAGAGACGGGCGTTTGGATACTTACTACACTACTAATAGAAATACCTTGTTTGAAAACTATCTTACTTATAATGCGGATTGGGGTGATCACAGCCTTACCGCTCTCGCAGGCCAGTCTTATCAAAAAATATTTTTGCAGGGAAGAAACTACAGCATCAATAAGTTTCCTATTTCTCCGGTAGAGCCACAATATAACCCAGGCCTAGGGCAAGAACTTACGTTGACTAATAACCAACCGGGAGGTTATGCCTTGATCAATGAATTACAATCTTTTTTTGGAAGGGTCAACTATCAATATAAAAATAAATATCTGTTAACGGCTACCTTAAGGGCAGACGGCTCTTCAAAATTCGGCGGCAATAATAAATATGGTTACTTCCCTTCCTTCTCTCTGGGTTGGAAAATCAATGAAGAATCGTTTATGGTAAATTCTGCGTTTGATGTTCTAAAACTCAGAGCAGGATGGGGACAGACGGGTAATCAGGAGATTCCATCTAAAATTACTCAGGCGTTGTTTACATCCACCGTATCATCATCATCCAGTTATCCTCTTAATGAAACAGGCCCGTATCCTGGTGGTACGATCTACACCCGGCTTGCTAATCCTAATATACAATGGGAGGTTAGTACCCAAACCAATATCGGGTTGGATTTTGGTTTGCTAAACGGAAGGCTTAATGGGTCTATAGATGTATTTAATAAAAATACCAATAATATCCTCTTACAGGTAATACCGGCCGATCCTATTCAGCCTGCAAATACAGTATGGACCAATGTGAAAAACATGAATATTAATAACAAGGGCATTGAATTGGACCTTGATTATAAAGTAACTCATGAAAAGGGCTTCAGTTACGGAATAGGAGGTAATGTCGCTGTGCTCAATAACGAAGTTACCAAATCACCTTATTCGGTAATTCCTTCAGGTTCCGCTTCAGGTTCAGGCCTTACATCTGCTACGATCAACGGATATATTAATAACCAACCTATTGGCACCTTTTTTCTAAAAGAATTTACTGGCTTTGATGCAAATGGTTTAAGTGTTTACCGGGATGTGGATGGTGATGGTATCGTTACCGACAAAGACAGGGTTGCGGCCGGTTCTGCTTTACCAGACCTTTTGTACAGTTTCAACTTAAACCTGGGATATAAAGAGTTTGACTTTTCAGCCAATTTTAATGGAGTGTCTGGCAATAAGATATATGACAATACCGCTAATTCAAATTTTTATAAATTGAAATTATTTAAAGGTCTTAATACTACTCCTGAAGCAATCAAATATCCACAGGAATCTGTTAATAATGCGGCTCCTGTAAGCACCCGCTTTTTAAAGGACGGCGCTTATTTGCGATTAAACAACCTTTCCCTTGGATACAACTTTGATGTTCAAAAATTAGGCATCAATCAATGGGTAAAGAATTTAAGACTATCCGTAACCGGACAAAATATTTTTGTGATCACTAAATATGACGGCTTTGATCCCGAAGTAAATGCAGACCGCCAAATCAATGGCGTACTATCTTATGGCATTGACTTTCTTAGTTATCCAAAAGCACGCTCCATCATTTTTGGTTTAAATGTAACATTCTAAAAAAAATTATCATGAAAAAAATAAATCAGAAAATTATATGGTTCCTAGCTATGATAGCTTTGCTGAGTAGCTGTACAAAATTAAACGAAGAAATACTGGACGAATCATCTGTAACAGGGCTGAGCGATAAGCAGGTTGCTGATGGAATTATAGCGCCGGTATATGCAAGACTCCCGGATATCTTCAGGCATACCACGTATTTCGCTCTACAGGAAATTTCAACAGATGAAGCGATCCTGCCCTACCGCGGTGGCACAGATTGGGGAGACAACGGTATTTACCTTTCTCTCCACCGGCATGAAACGACGTCTACTGATCCCAATGTAAATGATACCTGGAACCTGATAGTACAGGAGATTTCAAGGTCACTTACGGCTCTTACTTCATTGAAGACTAATAAAGATCCGAATGCCCCGGGATATATTGCAGAAGCAAGGGGAATGCGGGCTTTTTATAATATGCTCAGTCTGGATCTGTTTGGAATTGTGTTCGTAAAAGACGATCCAACTGCAGTCTCAACCATCATAAGGGGCGAAGAAGCGGTTAATTATCTTAAGAATGAGTTGTTGGCAGTAGAACCTTTGTTGGATAACAGCACAGGGCCAGGGAGGCTGACCAAAGCAGGTGTTTGGGGTTTGCTGGCTAAGCTGTATTTGAATGCTGCAGTCTACCGCGACAGGTATGCAGATAATTTTAGTTTTAAACAACAGGATATGGATTCAGCAGTCCTGTATTGTGACAAGATAATTAACCTTGGAAAATATGCCTTGTCTGCTGATTACTTCGCGATATTTGGTAATGACAACCATACCAATAAAGAATTAATTTTTGCAGTTGATCAACGTGCGGATTTAAATGGCCACAACCGTTTTGCTTATTTTTCATTGTCAGGAGATCAGTATCCTTTGCCACAATACCCTGCAGCCAACGGTACAGATGGCCCGGCAATTACTTCAGACTTTTATGAGACATGGGCTCAGGCAAATGCTCCTCTTGATCCGGCAAAAGCTGATCCGAGATTTTACAAACAAAATATTTCTATCTATACCAGCCCCGCTGATTCCTGTGTAAGCGATTTTAATATGGACCGGGGAATACTACGCGGACAACAATATGGACTGCTGCGCGTAAACGGCGCCTTTGTTAAATGTACGAATGGTCTGTTTAAAGTAGGGAAATTATACAACACAAGTCGTAGCAACCCTAATCTGCCGGTTGACTTTACAGAAATGGTTGACTTTAGCACTGAGGGAAGTAATTATTCTTCCGGGTATAGGGTAGAAAAATACGAGTTCAGCCGTGCCTCTACAAGTGGAAGAAATTTTGGCCAGGCAGACATCGCTATTATTCGCCTTGCCGATATTTATCTTATGCGCGCAGAAGCCAAATTAAGAAAGAATGATGCTGCTGGCGCTTTAACAGATGTAAATACGGTGAGGATGTCAAGGATAGCTTATGCTATTCAGCCTTCTCCTATCAGCGAAATCACTTTGGACTTGCTGTTCCGCGAAAGAGGATTTGAGTTTTATTGGGAGATGCTTCGTAGAACAGATATGGTGCGCTTTGGTAAATATGAAGGTACATGGACAGAAAAAACAAGTACTGACAAAAACAAAAGGATTTTTCCAATTCCACAAAATGCAATAGATGGTGCATCTAATCTCCCTGGTTATCTTGTACAAAACACCGGGTATTGATCTAATAGCGTTTTGTTGAATAAAGTCATTTGGAAATGATTTAGTGAATCATTCCAAATGTTCATAAAAAACAATCAGTAAATTTGATTGAATTAATACCTGGAAGCGGGAGAAAAAATAGTTTTTAAAATTGCTGAAATTAATTTTATCGCTATGACCAAATAAGATTTATTAAATTAGCTTCTGAATGAATCCCATCTCCCCCAAAATATTATTTGATCAGTGTTACGGTCAATACACTATAGCCGCTGTCAATGTTTTTACGATGGAGCAGGTTCATGGATTATTTTCTGCAGCCAGTGATTCTGATACTCCGGTCATTGTGCAACTTACGCCTGCTGCGAGAAATTACGCACACCCTGGCATGTTGATGGCCATGATACAGGTCGCTTCAAAAATTTATCCCCGGGTCTTCTATGCCATTCATTTAGATCATGGTATAGAAGACCATGCATTTGATGCAATCAATACGGGCTATACTTCTGTGATGATAGATGCATCGCATGATGATTTTGAAACCAACATCAAAAGAACCAAAGCTGTTGTAGAGGCGGCTCATAAAAGCAATGTTGTCGTAGAAGCAGAACTGGGAGTACTTAGCGGCGTGGAAGATGATTTAAGCGTTGATGAAAGCCATGCAAAATATACCAATCCAGCCCAGGCTAAAGAATTTGTAGAGAGAACGGGTTGCGACAGCCTTGCCGTAGCAGTAGGTACCAGCCATGGAGCTTATAAGTTCACCGGTGGTAAAGGTTTACAGTTCCAGGTACTGGAAAAAATTCAACAGCTACTACCAGGTTATCCATTGGTTCTCCATGGAAGTTCGAGCGTAAACAAAAAAGATATTATTGAGATCAATCAATTTGGTGGAAAGTTGATGGAAAATGCGAGTGGGGTAACTGATGAAGAAATAAAAAAAGCAATTGGTTACGGGATATGTAAAGTGAATATTGCCACCGATTTAAGGTTATTGTGGACTAAAGTTCATAGAAGATTTTTTGCAGAGCAGCCGGAATTATTTGATCCCGTAATACCCGGAAAAAAATACATGAAAGCATGCAAAGAATTGATGATAGAGCGATTTGAAGTATTGGGAAGCAAAGGAAAGTCATCATCTATAAAATTAAATTAAAGAAAAAGCGATGAAAGAAAGTGAATTGATAAAACATCCCACTTCTGAATTTGGAGTCTACCAAAGAGTCACGTCAGATGATGCAGGCTGGACGCATCTTAATTTTGA
>JBDTIC010000206.1:0-4347 GCA_039936595.1 Ginsengibacter sp.
CAATTTCCATCGCCCAGTAAATTGCATTGACAATCAGTTTTCGAAAAGAAGCTACTTTAAAATCATCAGGATAACCAAGCGAGGTATAAAATACACGGCTTTTATGAGCAGTTTGGCGTGTCCACGCAATAGGTTCACTTTCTTCGGAACCTTTAGGATTCCCCATAAGTAACACAATCATTGAACTGTCTACTAATGGTTTTACTTTGTAGACTTGTCCATTACTGCGCCAATTCGTAGCGTCAATACCTCTAAGAATAGAATGTCCGACAGCTGCAGAAGTTACTTTCACATTCGTTCCTAATTCCTCAGCTTCATATCCTCTGTTTTCACAACCCAAAATGTCCGGTACAAAACCCCACCATCCTTCAAAACCATCTGAAACTTTATCTCTAACTGAAAAGCCATGATTGGCAGTACGAATGCCCACGAGAGGCTTACCTGTTCTCAGATAATTCTTGATCATATCCATCTGGTCAAAAGGTAGTGCCAAACGACGGCAAAAAACAATGAGCAAGTCAGCGTCTTTAATGATATCCAATCCTTGATAACGATAAGAACCATGCTGTCCTTCTCCCATCAAAACAGTAACTTGAAATCCATATTCTTTTTTAAGCATTTCAGCAAATGGAGGTACGGTTTTATCCGCCTCGTAATTAAGGGGATCCTTGCTGATCAGAAAAACAATGTGAGAGGCAGGTTTTAATGACTTGAGATTGAAGCTCAGGTATTGATTGGCTTTTCCAAAGGAGGCTGACATACTGATAGTAGCTAACACTATGAAAAACGATCTGGTGAAGGTGGTATATTTCATGCGTATCTTATTCTGTTGTTTAATGATAAAAAATTTGAATGCGCTTTATTATTCTGATGTAAGTGTTATTACTGTTGACTCTTTAAAGCTTTTTGCAGAAGGCTAACAGCTAATTCTTCTAATACTTTACCTGCCTGATCTGTGCCAGAGGTGCCCAATTCTACTTCATAACCTCCATGAACTTTTTCATCAGGCATACAAACATAATGAACTCCATTCCCATTGGAATAGCCTAACACTAATGTTTGAGGGAAAGGCGATTGTTCGCGAATTGCGTTACCCAGTCCTGTCAATGGTTCACCAGGCAAGGTTACGAGTGCCAGCGAACCATAAGTCACTACTTGCACTTCAGCGGCTACCGTATCAAGCCCTGTACGCTCTTTTCCTTTTTCGGATAGTGGTAAACCAACTGTGCTCCGTATCGTATTAAACCTTGCAGGCTTGAGTTTTGAGCTTAAATGATAAACATCCATGGCATACTGAGCCAATCCCTCTCCCATTTCACTTACTGCAATTCTCCCCCGCTTCCATGGATTGATATCTCCTGCATTCCCCTGGAGAAAAATCGCTTCTCCTCCAATTGCCCGGCTAATACGATTGGAAGCTTCTTCAGGCCAATCACCGGAAATTGCATCTGTAAATGGATATATTGCCACAGCGTGCACCGCCAGATGAAAAATAGATGCAATATTCTTACCTTGTATATCACGAAAAGAAACCAATGTCATTGTCCGATCCATTGGCCCGAAAGTGGCGCCTCCTACAAGGACATTGGGATTATAGTCCCGATACAAATAATTATAGCCCTTGGGAATATTTGATTCCTCTATTCCCCATTTTGGAGTACGCGGCCGCCTGTTATTCATATATTTTGATGCGTCGGCCCGGCCAATCCATATTGTAGCAGGTTGCATAGAATCATTTGCCTGGCGTGCAGCTTGCACAGTCTGGCTAACCAACCTGCTCATCCATTCTTTAAAATACGGATTATCATTTTGAGCCGGCATATACCTGGTAGCCCACCAGGTGTCCCGCTCTTTTCCACGAAAACCTGCCTTATACACCGGAGACCATGGAGCTGAATGATTATGTGATGCATTTACTACAATATGGTCCACCGGAATATGCAATGCTGTTGATATCGCCTTTCTAACTTCTTCTGTAGCGGATTCCCCGGCATCCACCAGGTCCCAGGCAACAATGACTATTTTGTTATTACCATCATTCATAACCAGGGTTCTCACATAGATAGAATCTTCTATCATCCCATAGGGCTTACCCGTCACCCAATTTTTCACCATTGGGTTAGGTGTTATATTTTTTTTAGCAACACCTACAAAAAGTTGTGTGGCTCCCGGATCATTGGAAGAAGAAAATCCCAAAACAGAAAGAGAGAAAATAAATAGAAAAACAAAACAGGTACCACGCAATACATTTTGTTTCTTTTCTATAATTAACTGGCTCTTAAAATTATTCTTCATTTTTCCTTGCATGCTATATCAATTCTTAATAGTTGAAAGTAAATTTTCAAAGGATAAATTTACATCTGATCTAATTATAAAGAGACAAATTAAAGTCGAAACAACTTTTTAGAATTTTCATACAATAGTTTCCGTTGAATCTTTTTGTCCGGAACCAGTTTTCGAATTTCTGCAATATCCAAAGCTCCTGAGCAATTCAATGCAGAAGCCAAACCACTTGTATCATCGCAATCACTGCCATACACTAATTTATCCTGATGGCGTTCAAGAAAAAGTCTTGCATGATCTTCGTCCCTCGTAAGCGCATTCAAGCCCGAGCCTGCCGACAAATCGCCATACATATTGGGGTAATCACTAAGATACCGATCAGTAATTCCTCCGGCAGTAACCGGTCCATCCGGATATAATACCGATTGATCTGTATGCTTTTTATCAATATTAGCCCACCAGGTTTGGGCATGGCCTATAAAATTAACTTTCGGATACTTTTGCAGCATTTTATCAAAACGCTCAAAGCCGTAATTATACATTTTATATTGCCAATGCATAAGTACCGGAACATTATAGTTTTCTGCCAGTTGATAAATCTTTTGCATATCAGGCGAATCACATTCTACCGAATATTTTAATTCACCAATAATTACCGCGCCTAATTTTAAATATTTTTCAATTTCGGGTAATGCATTGGGTAAATCAGGAACAGCGCTAACTCCGAACCTGAAATCCTTCTTATGTTGCTTTGCAAATAAATAACTTTCAGCGTTTCCACCGACGCGTCCGAATTTACTTTGAAAGCCATCTGGCAAGTCTTTATAGGCAGATAATGCACTTACAGGCCGACCGGAAGGTAAAAGAAAAGTGGTGGTGATACCCATAGCTCTTTGATGGGCCAGCATTTCCTCGTCAGTTCGTGCGTTATAATAAATGTGTTGGTGGATATCAATAATTGGTTCTTTCTTAGATTCAACAATACCGGCAAGTCCATTCAACTTCAATGAAGTGCCAGCTAAAAATATGCTTGCATTAGCCATAAAATCACGGCGTGAATAATTCTTTTTCATTTGATTTTGAATTAAGTATTAAATGAATGGTGAGTTGTCAGTAGAGTTTTGTGAGTACACCTTGACTTCTATCAGAGACTTACTCACCATTCACTACTGACGACTGACTCTATTTATGCAAAAGATCTTTTATCGCTTTCATAAGAACAGCTTCCACTTCCGGGGCTACATTTGACGCGCGCTCACTTACTTCATAGCCACCTTTTTCATAAGCCATAGTTGTGCCCACATAGCCCGGTCCCAAATCTCCATACGCCGCCATGGCGACAAATAAATCCGACCTTTCAGCTTTTGCGGCAAGCTGGTATTCAACAAATAATTCACCGGGCATATACAGTATTCTTGCATTTTTTATTTTAAGGCAGAAGACATCAATTTGTTTACCTGCTTCGCATCGCTTCAAAAAAGCCATCTTTCTGGCATTCCCACTATTTTTAAGTAATAAGGAGTCGTTCTTAAGCAATTCCTTTTGCATTTCGTACAAATATTTTGCAGGAGGTAAAGATACCGGCTCTACCAGCCAAACCACATCTGTAGTCATTATTGGTTGTCGGCGTGTGGCATCCCATGCTCGTTTCATGCCATCGGCAAGTCGGGTTGCGAGTATGAGGCGATTTTCATGTGAGCCATCATTGTATTTGCCTGCCGCCACATTGCCGCCTGCACCATTAAAATGAATATGAAGGGCATCCGGTACAGCAAGCTGGCGATAGAAACGCGCAATGCCGGGGAAATCAGGGTTTGCTACTCCGGTACGGTAATAACTTTGTGGATGAGTTGCATAGTAACTGATAATGGCGATGGGCTTATCATTATTCCAAAAGCTGACAAGTGATAATATGGGATCAATTACTCCTTCAGGCTCTGCGCGCAATGATGAATCTTTTGTAGATGACATTCGGGTCGTACGAACTTTACCATCGTTGCCGTAAATATTCCTGTTGGAAGCCACCTTATATACTTTGGCCTCGCCAAGCCCTAAATGAGTAAC
>JBDTIC010000207.1:0-2950 GCA_039936595.1 Ginsengibacter sp.
AAAAACATGAAAAAGGTAATTTTTATTCTTACTATTTTTCTCATTAGTTCAATGGGAAAACTATTGGCTCAGAACTCTGCAAAGTATTTAACCTCTGAGCCACCTGAAAATAAAACAATGAAACATGAAGAAACAGAATTTTACACACCTGTTCCTCCGGAAGTAAAAGGCGTTCCTAATTTCGCACCACCCCCGCCGGATGCAATCGTATTATTTGACGGAAAGAACCTGGATAAGTGGGTCAGCTCGGTAAATGGCGGGCCTGCTCAATGGACGGTTGCCAATGGTGTCCTTACTGTAAAAAGACATGCTGAAGCCATACATACCAAACAATCCTTTGGTGATTGTCAGCTTCACATTGAATGGCGTACACCCACCCCGCCAACAGGCGAAGGTCAGGGCCGTGGCAACAGCGGTATTTTTTTGCAAAGCCAATATGAATTACAAGTGCTTGATTCCTATCATGCAGATACCTATTCGAATGGGCAGGCTGGAAGTATCTATAAGCAACATCCTCCTTTAGCAAATGCCTGCCTGCCACCGGGCAAATGGCAATCGTATGATGTATTTTACAAAGCTCCTGTATTCCATGATGATGGATCATTAGAAAGCCCTGCCTACATCACTGTAGCACAAAATGGAATACTAATACAAAATAATGCAGACATAAAAGGGAAAACCATGTTCATAGGACATCCGTGGTACGAAAAGCATGGGGCACTTCCGTTGGAACTGCAAGATCATGGTAATCCGGTTAGCTATCGCAATATTTGGATCAGGGAAGTAAAATGAATGGTTAAAGGAAGGCCAATACATTTTTACAAGAGTTTATTTCAAGCGTAATCTGTATCAGTTGAAGTATTTCCTTGGCGTGGAACCATACGTAGGGTCAGAATGCATACCTAATGCAAAATAGGCGGAATATATAATTATGCCCAGGATGGCTATGTCTGATGTGGCCTGGAGTCCGTTAAAAGCAAAAGACAATAATTATTTTCTGCAACGAATTTCTAAGCAGCTTCAATACTAAATATTATGCAAGTCATTTCCATATAGTAAAACTACTTTAGTATATAACGCTGATTACTTCAGACATAATTAAAGCTCTTTTCATCTTTTGTATTAGCCATAAAACTTTTTTAAAGAACTGACTTATTATCCGTAGATTGAGAGCCGAATTGTGAAGTAGCTGCATAATTTACCAAAGATTTTAAATAGTTTTAGTCATCCAAAACATGGCATAATGAAAATTAATTTTGAATCTCCTTTATTTAATAAAGAAAATTCGTTTTCGATATTTTTAAAGAACCAGGAACCTGGATCACCGCCCTTGCATTGCCATCCAAATTATGAAATGAATTTTGTGATTGAAGGCAGTGGCACAAGGAACGTGGGAAACACTACTGAGGATTTCGAAGAAGGAGATCTGATTTTATTAGCGCCTGGGATTCCACATCGTTGGGAAAATGCTGGTAACAAGCGGTATCCTTATTCATCACTGGTTTTTCAATGGCGTGAAGAATTTTTAGGAGATACCGGACTATTTATTCCCGAATTTAAAAATATCCGTAAGTTGTTTGATCTGTCTAACCAGGGTATAAAATTTGACAAAAGCGTCAGCAAAGAAATTAAAAGTAAACAGAGTGATTTTCTCACTTTGCCTCCCTTTGAGAAATTGTTTCTTTTGTTACAATTGCTAAATGAGATGGGCAAAGTTGATGAGTTCAAAGTTTTATGTGATGAACCAGCCGCGTTAAAGTGTAATACCCCCAGTCACAGGATTAAAACAGTTTATGATTTTATTAAAGAAAAATATTCTGAAAAGATTAGTCTTAGCGACGTTGCCTCGTTAGTTAACATGAGTGAATGTGCTTTTTCAAGATTTTTTAGCCAGGCTACCAGCAAACCTTTTTTTAGTTTTTTGAATGAATATCGTACTAAAGTAGCCTGCAAACTATTGGTTGAAACAGATATGCGCGCTAATGAAATAGGCTATGCCTGTGGCTATGAAAGTATCCAGTTTTTTTATCGCCAGTTTTTAAAATATACAGAATGTACTCCCCAGGCTTACCGGAAAAATGCGATTATTAAATTAAGCAACTGATCAATTGCATCACTTTCTGAAATTTTTATTTCCTGGTCATTGCTGATACCTTAGGCCATAAAGAATAAAGTTTTCCATCCGGGTTATACTTTAATTATTTAATTATGATAAAATTATTTTTAAGCTATCTTATAATAGGCTCTAGTATGGGAGTCAATGGTCAGGATATTTTCAAAAAAGACTTTTCAAAATCAGAAGCCACCGAGATGTGGGAACCAAGTCCAAAAATTGTTACTGCGGGGATAGGTGCTGCTGCGCCCTCTGATGCGATAATTCTTTTTGATGGGAAAAGTCTTGATAATTGGGTCATGTCGAAAGATGGGAGCCGTTGCCAATGGAAATTAGAATCTGGAGTAATGACTGTCAAACTTAAAACGGGTGACATTCAGACAAAACAAAAATTTAATGATTGTCAGTTACATATAGAATTTAAAATTCCAGCTGATTCTAAAAAAGATACTGCTCACTATGAAGCTGGAAACAGTGGAGTGTATATGCAAGAACGGTATGAAGTGCAGATATATGACTCTTACCATAATGAAGCCCCTATTTACGCCAATGGACAGATGGCAAGCATTTACAAACAAGCTATTCCAATGGTAAATGCTTCCAGCAAGCCGGGTGATTGGAATACTTTTGACATTTATTATACTGCCCCGCGATTCAATTACAACGGTACCCTTAAAACGGCAGCTTATGTTACTTTAGTGCATAATGGTATATTGACATTAAACCATTTTAAAATCCAAGGCACAACAGAGCACATTGGTATTCCTCGTTACGAACTTCATGACAAAGCGTCTATTCTTTTACAGGGGCACGGCAGTGAAGTGAGTTTTCGTAATA
>JBDTIC010000208.1:0-2660 GCA_039936595.1 Ginsengibacter sp.
GATAAAATCGCGAATATGATATAAATCATTTAATATTACTCTTTTTGATGACGAGAGTCATAAAATAGGACTGTTGCCTATTGTAATATTGCACAGTAAAATTTAAATAGGTAGAATTTATGAAAAAATTGATCATTTTCCTTTCTTTGATTTTATCAATGGCTTTGTTGATTACTTCGTGTGGTGGATCAGCGGATAAAGCCGCTCCTGTATCTGACGGAGCCGCTACAGATAGTGGCGGCAACGCTATATCAGAAAATCCTCCGTACGATCCCAACCGTGGAGAAGGTAAATTTCATGATGTACAATTAAGTGATAAACTCGATGTTGCCATGGCAGAAAAAGGCCAAAAACTTTCTGAACTAAAATGTGAATCCTGCCATAAAATGACGGATGAAAGATTGGTAGGTCCAGGATGGCACGGTGTTACGTCACGTCACAAGCCGGAATGGATCATGAACTTCATGACTAACACTGATCAAATGATTGATAAAGACCCTAAAGCCCAGGCTATGCTGGAAATTTGTATGGTGCGCATGCCCAGCCAAAATTTGAGCGATGAGGATGCAAGGGAAATACTGGAATTCATGCGTAAAAATGATGGCGTTAAATAAGTTTCATTGTTTCAATTATACCATCGGTTATACGAATTTCATACCCCATTTTTCATTTTGTACTCAATTAAAAATAACTAAAAATTTTTATTTTCCCCAGGCAGCAAGCTCTTACTTAAACTCAAACAAATCTTCATTCACTAACAAAACCATTTTATGAAAAAAAATCTCATTCCGGTCTTAGCGCTCACGGCGGCAATAGCGCTGTTCAGCGCTTCCGGTTGTAAACCCAAAAATGCAGGCAGCGCCACCGAAGGTGATGCAGCATCGAGAGTATATGTGCCACCGGGCAAGTATGACGAACTTTACAATTTCGTTTCTGGTGGCTTTAGCGGACAGGTAAGCGTATATGGAATACCTTCCGGCCGTCTGCTCCGTGTCATTCCGGTATTCTCCGCCGAAGGCGAAAGTGGCTGGGGCTACAGCGAAAATACCAAACCCATGCTAAACACTTCACATGGATTTATTCCCTGGGATGACCAACACCACCTGGACATTTCTCAAACAAATGGTGAATTGGATGGCCGTTGGTTATTTGCCAATGCCAACAATACTCCACGAATAGCGCGAATTGATCTGACGACTTTCCGAACTGCTGAAGTTCTTGAGATACCTAATAGCGCCGGTAATCACTCCTCTCCTTTTATTACAGAAAATACGGAATATGTGGTAGCTGGTACCCGATTTAGTGTACCTATGGACAATCAAAATCAGGATGTGCCGATTGACACTTACAAGAAAAATTTCAAAGGCACTGTAAGTTTTATCAGTGTGGATAAAACGTCAGGTAACATGAAATTGGCGTTCCAGCTTTTATTGCCGGGAGTGAACTTTGACCTGAGCCACGCAGGCAAAGGTCCAAGTCATGGTTGGTTCTTCTTTAGCTGTTATAATTCAGAGCAGGCGCATACACTACTTGAAGTAAATGCGTCCCAACGTGATAAAGATTTTATCATGGCTGTTAACTGGAAAAAAGTTGAAGAATACATCAAACAGGGCAAAGGCCAGAAGCAAACCGTGAAGTATGCTCATAATACATATGACGAAAGTACACATACGGCTACTTCTACTATGGAGACAGAAACGTTGGTACTGGATGCAAAAGATTTTCCTGATATCGTTTACATGATTCCATGCCCCAAATCACCGCATGGTTGTGATGTGGATCCAACTGGAGAATACATAGTGGGCAGTGGTAAACTGGCAGCACTTATTCCCGTTTTCTCATTCACCAAATTACAAAAAGCGATAGCAGATAAAAATTTTGATGGTGATTACGCAGGATTGCCTGTAATCAAATATGAGGCTGCTCTTTATGGTGAAGTAAAGAAGCCTGGTCTAGGGCCTTTGCATACAGAATTTGATGGAAGAGGCAATGCTTACACCACATTTTTTATCTCTTCTGAGGTTGTAAAATGGAGTATTAAAGACCTGAAAGTGCTTGACAGGCATCCTACCTATTATTCTCCGGGCCATCTGATGATTCCCGGCGGTGATTCTAAAAAACCTTATGGCAAATATTTGATAGCCTATAATAAAATTACAAAAGATCGCTTCCTGCCTACCGGACCCGAATTAGCCCAGACAGCACAATTGTTTGATATTAGTGGAGATAAAATGAAGTTGCTGCTTGATTATCCAACCATCGGAGAACCGCATTATGCGCAGGCCATTCCGGCAGATATTATTTCAAAGAATTCTGTTAAGCTGTTTGACATCACTAAAAATAAAAATCCTTTTGTGACTTTAGGCGAAAAGAATGCAAAAGTAGTGCGTACAGGAAACCGGGTGGATGTGTATATGACTATGATCCGCTCTCACCTGAACCCCGATAACATTGAAGGAATCAGAGTAGGAGATGAAGTTTATTTCCACCTGACCAATCTGGAACAAGATTGGGATGTCCCTCATGGTTTTGCCATCAAAGGAGCCAATAATGGTGAATTGCTTGTAATGCCAGGCGAAACGCAGACTTTGAAATGGACTCCGACGGAATCACTTATGTATCCTTTCTATTGCACAGACTTCTGTAGTGCGTTGCACCAG
>JBDTIC010000209.1:0-5818 GCA_039936595.1 Ginsengibacter sp.
CCCTTTCACATCTTTATATTTACCGGCAATTACCTCTATAGTGCCTCCATTGTCAGCAAGCTGATATTTTTCTACCTTTTGATGAGTAATTTCCTGGTATTTGGGTTTGGCTTTTTTTGCTTCGGCAGGCAGGTTTACCCACAATTGCACCATTTGAAAATATCCGCCTTGTTTCGCAAAACCTTCCTCATGATATTCTTTATGTAAAATACCTGAAGCAGCCGTCATCCACTGAACGTCTCCTTCACCGATTACACCACTGTTTCCACTGCTGTCATGATGAGCCACTTTACCTTTGTACGCAATGGTAACTGTCTCAAAACCTTTATGTGGATGTACTCCTACGCCTCTTGGTTTATCAGTCGGGCTAAAATAAAATTTTGAATTATAATCCATCATGATAAATGGGTCCATCCTTTGCATGCTCATCTGTGGATTGCCAGGAATAAAATTGTGTACTCTAAATCCATCTCCGACAAAATGGGGCGGTGATGGGGGAACTATGATTTCAACGTTTTTTGTATTCATAACTTTTTATTTTATACTGTAAAGTTATGCGAGTGACTTGCTCTAGCCATTGATATAAGCTAACAAATACTATTGATATAGTGTAATAGAAATTTTTGAAGTAAAATGAATTAGTTATTTCAACTCTTTTTAAAAACTGTACCTGAAATTGAGCATAAAATTCCTGGGTTCGCCAGGCCATTTGCTTACATTGTTATAGGCTCCTATCCAGTAGGTTTTATCAGTGATATTTTCGGCTTTCAATGCAAGTGTGAAATTTTTAAAAGTATATTGAATGGTACCATTGATGATAACATATCCGGGCAGATCCATACCCGGATCAAGTGTACTTCTGTAGCTTACCTGCGAATGTCCTGCAGCTATGCCGAATCCTTTAAGTGCACCTTTTCTAAAGCTATATTTTATCCAACTACTTCCAGAATGTAATGGTGAATTTTCCAGGCGGGTTCCTATTTGCGAAGCAGTTTTACTTTTTGAAATTTTCGCATCACAGTAGGCATAAGACCAGCTAACACTCAAATTTGAAGTGATATTACCCTGAGCTTCCAATTCAAAGCCCTTAGACATTACTTGTCCTTCCTGCACAAACAAGTCCGGATTACCAATCTCATTAGCATTTACCGCTACATTCTGAACGGTCAACTGATAAAGAGCGAGCGTAGCAGAAAGTTTGCCTGCAAAGAAATTGCCTTTTAATCCTGTCTCAAAAAGTTCACTAATCTGTGGCTTGATAGGCGCATCAAAAATCTGCGTTTCTCCCGATGCTTCAAAAGGATCAAACCCTTTGTTGTAGGTAGCATAAGCGCTTAGATTATTTTTGATAGAATATACAAGTCCAATACGTGGCAGAAAAACCCGTTGGTCTATTTCGTCATCTTCCTCCTCTCCTTCTCCTTTATAGAATTCTTCACGTAGGCCTATAAGCAACTTCCAGCGATTTAGGCTGATTTGATCTTGTAGATAAACACCCTGAGTATGATAAACGCTTGCATCCACTTTCGTTTCATCAGCATCTTCATCAGATACCTGGTAATATTTCACAGGCCTTCTAAAATAAGCTGGTTTGCGTAAACTAAAAGTTCCCACCACACCGCTTCCCAGACCGAATTGATCGGGGAGTTCATAGTTGTCCTGATCCAGGTTCACTTTACTCTGGATGTAGTCGTAACCTGCTACCAATTGATGATTGAGACGGCCCGTATTAAACTTGTAGCTTAAATAATTGGAAAGAGTATTGGTGACAGTATGATAGTGCCATTGCGTAAAATACAAACCAACGGAATCATTTGTAATATAATCTTTTAATCCATGATCGGCAACTTCCTGCCGGGTGATGTAATTCAAATAGCCCAGGTTGTAACTGAGACGTTCGTTTATTTTGTAAGAAAAAGAAACTACAGACGCTAAGTCAGTTTCATTCAAATAATCACCAGGTTGGCTTAAAGATAATTTGATAGGGGTAGCCGATAAATCAGGATCATCCATAATTCCGGCTTGTCCCCTGTCAAGTACCGTATTTATGTGTGATATCGAAAAATCGAAATTGAGTGAAATTTTTTCGTTAGGGATAAAAGACAAGGATGGCGCAACCTGGTAAGATTTGGAAAAAATATCATTACGGAAAGATTGCCTGTTATCAAACCCGGCATTAATTCTGTACAAAAAAGTTTTATTTTTATTAAGATGGCCGGTGTTATCTCCAGAGGCCCTGAAATGGTTCCAGCTTCCTCCAAAAATATTGATCTCGGATTTATCTTCTTTAAGTGGCTTTTTAGTAACCAGGTTAATAGTTCCGCCCGGATCGCCATTGCCATAGAGTGTAGATACCGGTCCTTTTATTATTTCAACCCTTTCTATATTTAAGAGCATAGAATTGGTATAGGTTGTATTGTATCCTCGCAGGCCGTTGATGTTCCTGGAATTCTCAGCCCTGAATCCCCTGATGGTATACTCGTCGTATCCTGAATATTGATTAACGCCAGCTACAGCATCAACTATATCTTTGAGGTTAAGCGCCATTTTATCCCTGATCAGTTCTTTAGTAACTGTTGACACAGATTGGGGGATATTAATTATTGGAGATTCTGTTTTATTTACGAAGAAAGAATAATCACTCTTATAAGACTGCTTTGTCCTTCCCTCTATTTCTACCGTTTGCAACTGAGGAATGTTTTCTTTAAGACGAATAACTCCGAGATCCATATCCTGGTTTTTCATTAGTTGTATTGCCTGTGTATATACTTCCGACTCGACCGATGAAATAATCAATGTATCGCTAAATGCCGGTAAGTGATTAAAAATGAAAAACCCATCATTGTTTGTAAAATTCAGCCTATTAATTCCATCCAGTTGAATAGTTACAGAGACTGCAGCCTTGCCGTCATTTGTAACTATCTTACCTTTAATACTTCCTTCAGACCTTTGAGCATTTGCCTTCGGCAGGATAAAAAACGTAATGGCTATTACAAAAGGTATAGAAAAGAAAATTTTCTTCAAAACAATAGATTTGCGATATAAAAAAAGGGTTGCCGGGCGGCTAAGATATAAAATTATTGCACACTTTTAAATAGGAATCCAGGTGCTGATAAAAACATTAGAGAAAGATATTGTCACGCAGAATTCAACCTGCTGAGAGGTGGATGACTCAATAGTAAAAAGCATATCTTATTTTGATTTCATGTACCTGCAAAGCCAAATCATTGAATTGCTGAACTTGTTCGTAGCCCCTTAGTTTATTATCAATCAAAGAATAGTCCTGGCCATCGTAAACTAATTTATTTTCTACTCTGAAAATCGTTCCGGTTTGTTGCACTAACTCCCAATAATCAGTTTTATAAAAGTTATATTGCCAATTGCCCTTGTAATCGCAAGTTTATCAAATAGTGGGATCATCTTTTAGAAGAGTTGCTTTCCTATTTGCAAAATAGAATTGGAGAAAGACTTCTATAATAAATAGATGGAGATATAGGATTTATTTTCCTAAAAAAGCCTGGGAGAAGAATGTGTATGGCCCGGATGAAGATTCACCCGGGCCATACACGTGTTATTGAAATTACCACTCCTACAGAATAGATCTTCATCTGCTGGATTTAAAAACGCCGTCAAATTGAGTAAAGGTTGTATAGTGTTTAGGTTAACAACGGCCTGTTCTTAAAAATTTTTATTTAGAGTAAATATTTCCCATCTTCTATAAGTCTTGCAGCTACGAGCCTCCTGGCATCTTTTGAATTGAAAGGAGCGGTCTTTGTAAAGCGTTTCAAGCCGAGCAGCATCATTTTCTGTTCATCGCCTTCGGCAAAGGAATTAATGGCTTCTTTGCCGGCTTTCGCCAGTGCATCTACCGCATCGTTCATATAAACATGCAACATAGCCAGTTGTGTCTTATTGCTTTCTTCCCCAGTCTTCTCAACCGATTTTATTACCCGTAACAACATGCTTTCGGCGACAAAAGTTTTGATAGCCATATCGGCAATGTTCATAATAATTTCCTGTTCTTTGGTCAGCGTCGTCATCAATTTTTGCACTGCCGCACCAGCTACCATCAATATGCTTTTCTTCATATTGCTGATGGTTTTTAATTCGATTGCAAAAGGTGTATCATCGTCACCAAAATCAGGAATGCTCATCAATTCTTTTTGCACAGCCATTGCCGGTCCCATCAAATCTAATTGTCCTTTCATTGCCCGTTTCAGCATCATATCCACAGATAGTAACCGGTTTATTTCATTAGTACCTTCGAAAATCCTGTTGATCCGGCTATCGCGATAGGCTCGGCTGATAGGGTATTCATCGCTGAAACCATTACCACCATGTATTTGCACGCCTTCATCCACTACATAATCAAGTACTTCGCTGCCATGTACTTTTAAGATCGCGCACTCGATAGCAAATTCTTCTGCAGCTCCTAAAAGCGCTTCGTTAAAGGGTTTTCCTGCAGACAATAACTCATGTTCTTTTTCATCAATCCATTTTGCAGTGCGGTATAGCGCGCTTTCATCTGCGTAGATCCTAATAGCCATTTCTGCCAGCTTATATTTGATCGCTCCAAATTTTGCAATTGGTAAATTGAATTGTTCGCGGGTTTTGGCATATTCAATAGACAGATCCAGTGCGCCTTTTGCGCCGCCTGTAGCAGCAGCATCTAGTTTTAAACGGCCAATATTCAGAATATTAAAAGCAATAATATGGCCTCTGCCTATTTCTCCCAGCACATTTTCTACAGGAACTTTACAATCCTGAAAATACAACTGTACAGTCGAAGAGCCTTTGATACCCATCTTATGTTCCTCCTGCCCCTGAGTGAAGCCGTCAAAGCCACGCTCAAGAATAAATGCGGTAAATTTCTCGCCATCAACTTTTGCAAATACCGTAAAAACGTCAGCAAAACCTCCATTAGTGATCCAGCATTTTTGCCCGTTGAGAATATAATTTTTCCCATCAGGTGAAAGAGTAGCTGTACTTTTAGCACCCAACGCATCGCTACCGCTTCCAGGTTCTGTCAATCCATAAGAACCTTTCCATTCGCCGGTTGCCAATTTAGGAATGTATTTTTGCTTCTGCTCTTCGGTACCAAAATACAAGATGGGTAATGTGCCTATTCCTGCATGGGCACTCACTGCCACACTAAAGGAATTACCACCGCCAAGTGCTTCAGATACCAAAGTGGAAGTCACAAAATCCTTACCCAAACCACCATATTCCTCCGGTACTGATATACTCAGCAACCCTTGCTCACCTGCTTTTTCCATTAACGCTGGCATCAGTCCTGGCTCTGCCTTATCAATGCGATCCATTACCGGAATTACTTCAGTTTGCAAAAACTGCAGGCACATATCGCGTATCATAATCTGTTCCTCTGTAAAATCTTCAGGCGTAAAAATATCATTGGCGCTACCTGGCTTTATCAGCCATTCGCCGCCCTTCAATACGGAGGTAGCTGTAGATGATAATTTGTCTGTCGTTGTTACTTCCATAATTTTTATTTTTGGGTTGGAATAGGCTTCGGCTATTCTTGTTGTAAATTAATCATATCTTATTTCAGGGCCAGTCACGCCCTGATAGGCCACGACGTTTCCCTGTCTCTATCCCGCAAGATTATCATAAACCATTTGCAAGACTTCTTTTGCAATTTCTATTTGCCCGTTGGTGACGCCCTGCAACGCTTCATTTAATGTACAGTTCGCCACTTCCATTGTCTTTTGTTCCATGATCTTTCCTTCCTTTGTAAGGAAAATAAGATTACTGCGCCGGTCATTTTTTGATGGTACTCTTTTTACCATTTTTGATCTTT
>JBDTIC010000210.1:0-3944 GCA_039936595.1 Ginsengibacter sp.
AGAAATTTCTACATTGTAGCACGGGCATCAGATGGTTACAAAGCAACTTTTTCATGGGCTGAAATATTCAACAACCCCACGGGAGAAAATACCTACATCATTTTTGAAGAAAACGATAAGCCAATTTTAAAAAAAGGGGCTATGATGCTGAATTGTAACAACGATATTAAAACTGGTCCGCGTCATGTGAGTTGGTTGAAGTCAGTAGAAGTAAACCGGGTGGATTAGAGGAGAGGTCCATTTAATGTGAGTCTTAGAGATGGTTAAAAAAATAGAAAATATAAACGGATATATCCTGGCCGGAGGCAAAAGTTCCCGGATGGGCACAGATAAAGGATTGCTTATTTTAAATGGCAAATCGATTGTACAAACAATAATTGAACAACTACAACCCGCGGTTGACAAAATAACTATCGTTTCAAATAATATTGATTATGAAAAATTCGGATTGGAAGTGATTCCTGATTTAATAAAAGACAAAGGTCCGGCAGGCGGCATTCATGGAGCTTTGAGCCATACGGATACTGAACAAACTTTTATAGTGAGTTGTGATATGCCTAATATAACTACTCTGGCTATTCAATATATGATAGAACAATCCACTCATTCAGAAATAACATTACCGGTACATCATGGAAAGACAGAACCATTATTTGGTATGTATTCCAAAAAATGTTTACCTCTCTGGCATCAACTTATTGAACAGGGAATGATTAAATTGCAAGAGATGATAGCTCATTTTAATTTGTTGAAAATAAATGTTGACAGCATTGAATTGTTTAGTGATTCTTTATTTTTAAATATCAATGACAAAAATGATTTGCAGAAAGCGCTGGAACAATTATAATACCGGTGATTTGCCTTATACAGAATATGGATAAAAATCACTGTTTTGCACGATAAGAATAACCAGGAACTGAGAATAAAATTATTTTTTAAATAGCTATTATGAAAAAAATACTAACGCTTTCCGCCATATTCTTTTTTACGATGATTATTGTGTTTCCAATAAAATTATTTGCCCAGGACATCCCAAGAAACTTAATTAAAGACAGCCTGATTGGATGGAGGAAGATCTATAATTACCAAGGAGTGAAAGAACCATTAAAAATTGATGCAAAGGTTTATTCGGCTGCACAATTATCCATTTGTGACTCCTTTATCAATTGGATGCAGTCAAGTTATATTCCGAAAGGTGGATTAGGCGATGCAAGAAAAGCAGTTACTCCTAAAATGGGATTGTATGACCAGAATAATGCTGCTTTACCACCGAGTTATGGGGCTTATGCCAAAACTTATTTTTTTCTTAAATACGATAACAATCACAAATTAACACCGGCAAACAATCACAATGTGACCTGGAGCATTATGGCAAATGCAGTTCCAACTGGCTGGGAAATTCGTGATATCAGCAGCTCAAATCAGTATTATTTTACCATGCCATCATATGAAATAGCTCAAGATGCTGAGATAATAAAAAAACAGCATGACCTTACAAAAATTGCCAATACTAAACCATATATCAGTTTCTGGGTAAAAAATGTTGAAGCCGGCGGAGGGACAGATTATGTCTTGCTATGTCAGGACAATAAATCGCCTTTTATTAAACTTACCAAAGGTGAATACCTGCACATACTTGAGACTGCGATTCCAAATGTTTATCAAAAGGAAAAGAAGAAAATTTATGAGGCAAATAAGGGCAACCAAAAGAGCATAGATTATTTTGTCGGGTATTTAAATGAAAAAAATGAAAAGCGGATAGGTAATTTAAAACTCACTCATGAAAAATATAAAGATCGCCTGGGAGAACTTGCATTGGTAAGTGCACAACCTTCCATAAATGATTTAGAAACCGGAAGGGATATTTTTAGCAATGGTTATTTATCAGACACTGAATCAACTTCAGGAAGAGTGTATGTTTATAAAATAGATCAGGCAATGGCAGAACTTTGTAAAAAGGACAGACCACAATGGATTTTAATTAGCTGGTGGTGGTCAGCCAACGATTCTGTGGAAAAACACTTGAACGAATCCATCATCAATAATTTTAATTTTGATTACGTGTATAATTTTTTCTTTGATACCGGAAAAGTTAAAGGACAATTTTATAAGCCGGTACATTCTCCTTATGCAAAAGATTGATACACAGAATATGAAAAATGATTTTCGGAACGCACAAAAACAGTTGATACATGGAAATTAATTTACTTTCATTCGGACAGGTTGCTGATATTACCGGCAACGATAATTTAAAAATTCCTGATGTAAAAAATACAAATGAATTGAACGAGTTTCTTGCGAAAGCATGGCCACAATTGCAATCCATCAAATATTCTATTGCTGTAAATAAAAAAATCATCCGGGAAAATACACAACTACAAGATGAAGATACGGTAGCTATTCTTCCACCCTTTTCAGGAGGATAAATGAAAAGAAATGAGTCCTTCAAATAAATATCAGAGATACCAAAGGCAAATATTGCTTGATGAATTTGGAACTGTTGCTCAGGAAAAATTATTCGAGGCAAAAGTTTTAGTGGTCGGTGCAGGCGGCCTGGGTTGTCCTGCATTGCAATACCTGGCAGCCGCAGGTGTAGGAACCATTGGTATTCTTGATTTTGATAGAGTAGAACTTACCAATCTTCAAAGACAAACTTTATATTCTGTTGGTGATATTGGAAAACTCAAGTCACAAACTGCGGCAGAAAAATTAAAAGCATTTAATCCTGATATTCTGTTTCCTATTCATAATATTAAATTGGAATCAAAGAATGCATTTGAATCACTAAGTGCTTATGATGTTGTGATTGATGGTACAGATAACTTTGCTACCCGGTACCTCGTTAATGATACCTGTGTATTGCTCAACAAACCGCTTGTGTATGGTGCAGTACTGCGATTTGAAGGGCAAGTGGGTGTATTTAACCTGGAAGACAAGATTACGAATATTAAAACGAATTATCGCGATTTGTTTCCTGTCCCGCCGGATCCTGCATCCGCGCCATCCTGCAATGAAGCGGGAGTTCTCGGTGTCTTACCCGGTATTATTGGAACCATGCAGGCTACGGAAGCAATTAAGATTATTACAGGCATCGGAAAACCGCTAAGCAATACCATCGTTTCCTACAATGCCTTGACCAATTTGTTTTACGATTTTCAGATTTCACCAGCGAAGGATTTAAGCTCATCAATTCCAAAAAATGAAAAAGACTTCAAAAAATTTGATTACGAGTGGTTTTGCGGATCACACGAAGAACTTCCTGAAATAACACCCGCAGACTTTGATATCCTTAGAACACGGGAAAATATTCAAATTATTGATGTCCGTGAAATTGGTGAATTACCTGTAGTAGATGAATTTTTCTTTACGCAAATTCCTTTAAGTAAATTTGAAGAGGAGATGAAAGATATTTCAACAAAAAATAAAATAGTTATTTTTTGCCAAATAGGAAAGCGAAGCCTGGCAGCAGTTAGGATGCTTCATGAGAAACTGCCAGGATGCTCTGCGGTTAGTTTGAAAGGCGGAATAGAAGCATGGAAAAAATATCAACCTTAAATATTAATTACGCTGTTCAACTATGCCATAATGAAACACGAAAAAATTAAAAAAATATTTGTTGAGGGGCCAATCAGCGCTGACTTTATTGCTGATGCTATTGGAAAGCACAGTACAAAAATGAATATCGGAGCGCACAGTATATTTCTTGGACAGGTGCGCAAAGACAACATTGGTGAACAGGAAGTAGCCGCAATAGAATACACTACGTATCGTGAAATGGCAGAGGATAAATTTCATGAAATAAGAGAAGATGCCTTTAAAAAATATTCAATAATATGTTTGCATATTTATCATAGCCTGGGATTAGTAAAGGCCGGAGAGATTAATTTGTTCGTTTTTGTTTCTTCTATGCACAGGACAGATGCAATAAAAGCATGTGAAGAAAT
>JBDTIC010000211.1:0-4375 GCA_039936595.1 Ginsengibacter sp.
GAAAGCTATTAGCTAACAGCCCGGAAGTCCCTACATAAACCCTAATTCCAACATTGCCACTTCGCTCATCATGCTCCTCTCCCATGGTGGATCCCATACTACTGAAACATGCACGTCATTCACTCCCTCAATCGCCCTTATTTTATCTTCTACCTCAATCGGTAATTCCTGTGCCGATGGACAACTCGGTGCAGTCAGTGTCATCACAACCTGAACGTTATTGATCGGTAACACTTCTACTTCATATATTAATCCCAATTCATAAATATCGACCGGAATTTCGGGGTCGTACACTTCATGTAACACTTCGATCACTTTTTCTTTTAATTCTTCTGCTTCCATAATTTTTCATTTTATGCCGCGTCTGCCGACTTATAAGCCAACGCATAATTTTTTATTTGCTTTACCATGGACAATAATCCATTAGAGCGTGTTTGAGCCAGGTGCGTCATCATCCCTATCTCCCCTATAAAATCTAATTTTGCTTCAAGGATCTTATCTGGCTCGTGGCCAGACAAAACTTTGATCAGCATACTTACCAATCCTTTTACAATCACTGCATCACTATCCGCTTTAAAAAAAACCCTCCCATCCTTAAATTCTGACGTCAGCCACACAGTGGATTGACAGCCCTTAATAATGTTTTCACCTACTTTATACTTATCATCCAACGGCTCTAATTTCTTTCCCAGATCAATAATGTACTCATATTTCTCTTCCCAACTGTCGAACAATGAAAATTCATCTGTTATTACTTCTTCCTGTTCTTTTATGGTTTTATAATCATTCATTTTATGAAAGCATTTTGATGCACTTTTGTAGCCCTTTTATCAAACGATCTACTTCTTCTTTAGTATTGTATAGCGCGAACGATGCGCGCGCCGTTCCCGTAATTCCAAAACGGTTCATTAATGGCTCAGTGCAGTGATGCCCGGTTCTTACCGCTATTCCCTGGTTATCAAGTAATACCCCGATATCCTGCGGATGTATTTTATCAATTATAAAAGATATAAGGCTCACCTTATTTTTAGCATTGCCGATAATACGCAGGCCGGGAATCGTTTGCATCTGTTCAGTCGCATATTTCAACAACTTATTTTCATGATTTCTAATCATATCTTTCCCAAGTTCTGTAACAAAATCCAAGGCCACTTTTAGTGCAATAGTATCCGCAATGTTTGGCGTACCAGCCTCATATTTATACGGTAAACTATTATAAGTTGTTTTTGCGAAAGTTACTTCCTTTATCATTTCGCCACCACCCATAAACACAGGCATTTCTTCCAGAATTTTTTTCTTTCCATAAAGAACTCCGACACCCGTCGGTCCATAAACTTTATGCCCTGAAAATGCAAAAAAATCACAATCCATTTCCTGCACGTCTATATCAAGGTGAACGCTCGATTGGGCCCCATCCACTAATACCAAAGCACCGATTTCATGCGCTGCCTCTATAATATCCTTTACAGGATTCACTGTTCCCAGGGCATTGGAGACGTGAACAATTGAAACAAGTTTTGTCCTGGGAGAAAGTAATTGTTTAAATCCGATAGCCACCGGATCGTCCATCAATAACTCGCCATCATCGTTAATCGGAATGACTTTCAAAACAGCTTTTTTTTCTTCACAGAGGATTTGCCAGGGAACAATGTTGGAATGGTGCTCCATAGTGGATATAATGATCTCATCTCCTTCTTGAATGTTTTTCCTTCCCCAGGTATAAGCCACTAAGTTGATGCCTTCCGTAGTTCCACTTGTGAAAATTATTTCATCGGAAGATGTCGCATTAATAAATTCCTTTACCGTATTGCGCGTCGCTTCGTACGCTGCGGTTGCTTCCTCTGCAAGTGTATGAATACCCCGATGAATGTTGGCGTTGTAATTAGAATAATAATAACTTAGTGCATCTATAACCGCCTGTGGTTTTTGAGAAGTAGCTGCATTATCCAAATAAACCAACAATTGATTATTTACCTCTCTTTCAAGGACAGGAAAAGATTTCCTGATAGAATCTACATCAAATGTGGGTGATATGGTGGTTAATGTTTCCATTTATTTAGAGTTGGGCATATATCGGTTTAAACTTTTTCTTAAGTCAGTATATGATACCGGGATAAATTATCATTTTTTCAATGATCTTTTTAAAGCCATTGAATAACCAACATGCAAGCCATCATGAAAAGAGACAAATTTAGCAGCATCCCCGATATTTTTAATCTCTACTCCAGGGTATGATTTAAGATGAAATGCATTATAATTTTCAAACATATTTGTGATTGAGTCTTCTTCAAACTTATAAATTGTGGTGATCAAATATTGCTTAATAATTTCAAATTCCTTTTCGGCAATAAATCCCTCCGGGCGGGTACTGGTTTTATATTTGTCAATGAATTCATCTTCAATAACCGGCTTTACTCCCGCATTCCGATAACATAATATTTGCTGACTGGCTACGATATGAGCAAAGTTCCAAATAAGATTATTGTTAAACCCAAGCGGAATCTCATTCAATTTCTCGATAGAAATGCCATCTATTAAATTTAGCAGGAACTTCATGGCTCCCCGCATTATATCAATTGATTCTTTCATTTATCGTGTTTTTTAAAACTTTTAGCAGTTTGTCATTTCATCCGATAATCTGGCAGCAATAAGTTGTTCCGCATACTTGCGTAGTGGTTCTATTTTAATTTGTTCTACAATGCTTGCCGCAAAAGCTTCGAGCAACATTGCCTGTGCATGTTCTTTTGAAATGCCCCGCGTTCTTAAATAAAATAAGGCCTCTTCATCTAATCTTCCTACTGTGCAACCATGAGAGCATTTAACATCATCCGCAAAAATTTCAAGCTGGGGCTTTGTATTTACGCTGGCTTTCTCACTCAACAAAATATTATTATTAGTCTGATAGGCATTTGTCTTTTGTGCATCAGCCCTTACAAATATTTTGCCGCTGAAAACTCCCGTTGAACGATCATCCATCACCCCTTTGTACAATTCATTGCTGAAACAATTTGGCATTCTGTTATCTACCAAAGTGTGATTATCCACATGTGTATCACCATTTAACAAGTACAATCCATACATATGGGCTTCATTACCCGCTGCCTCCATAATAATGTTGGTATTGTTTCGTATCATTCCACCATCCAGGCTGGCTACAACAGTATGCGCATAACTTTTTCCAACTTGCCTGATGTGAGTAGTGCCTACATGGCTTGCATTCACACTATCATTTTGAAATTTATAATGTTCTACAATGGCATTTTCATTGACAACTACTTCGAAAACTTCATTGGTAAAGCTATCCATCGTACCAATGGTTTTATAAGTTTCTACCATTTGAAGTTTGGCACTTTCACTTACATACACCAGGCATCGTGGCTGCGACAAAATGTGATTTTCTCTTGCATCCGAAATATGGTATAAATACACCGGGTTTTCTATTACCTGTTTTTTATTTACATAAATAAAAACACCATCATAAATAAAAGAAGTATTAAGCGCATGAATACCATCATTAATAAAAAGACTGCTTTTCCCAAGGTGTTCATTCACCAAATTTTTATAGGCACCATTAGCCGCTTCCTCCAAAGGCATAACCACCAACTGATTCTCCGGAGAGCGAATAGTCGAAAGGGCTGCCACATATCTGCCATTTACAAAGACCAGTTCGTTAGCATTCTCGTGACCGGGCAATCTCATCTCATTAACTTCCGATGCAGAGATTTGAAGATTCAATTCATCTTCAGATAAGTGATATTCTTTCTTAAACAAATTGCTGATACCCGTATATTTCCATTCTTCACTTTTATAAGTAGGAAGGCCTTTTTTATTAAAAACAGAGAAACCTTCTTTTCTGATACTACTTATATAATTGTCGGGATCCTGCGTTTGAAGCTGGTTGAACTTTTCCCCGAAATATTCTAGATTAATTTTTTCCATTTTTAAAAACTTGCCACGAATTACACAAATTGACACGAATTAAAATTTGTGATTTTTCGGAAATTCAGGGTTTAAAATTTAAGCGCCTGATTCTAAATAAATAATTCTTTTTCTACTCTTGACATTTTTAAACAACTCACCACTCACACCGCTTCTGTCAGGCTCAATTCATCTTTAATAAAATCATAGCCTCTTTCTTCAAGCTCCAATGCCAGCTCTTTAGTGCCTGATTTTACAATACGGCCATTAACCAACACATGCACAAAATCAGGTTGCAGGTGATCGAGTAATCTTTGATAATGGGTGATTACAATGATAGCACGGTTTTCATCGCGCAATTTATTAACGCCATTAGCAACAATGCGAAGCGCATCAATATCTAATCCTGAATCTGTTTCATCAAGAATGGTAAGTTTAGGCTCGAGCATGGCCATCT
>JBDTIC010000212.1:0-5261 GCA_039936595.1 Ginsengibacter sp.
AGGTCCAGGGTCTCAGTTACGCTCGTATCGTTTTTGCCTAAGGCTACAGTGCGTATCCCCTTTTTATAGGCTTTATCTTCTAAATAAATAGTCTGATCCTTCCCGCTAAGATTTTTTAATGAAATAGCTACATTTCCTGAAAGTTTGCCTGAAGAATTTTTTGCTCGCGCATATTCAAATGCTATATCCACATTCGCGGCATTAACGTCTCCTTTAAATTCTCTAAAAAATCCATTAGGACCATACACTTCCAGGTGATACGAATGATTTTCAAAATCTTTTAGCGGCCATTCGTTAATCAAGAGACTACCGGCCCGCACTGCATAGTTCCAGTTTTTTACTCCATTATCATTGTTATTTTGTTGTTGGTCACCCCGCGATTTATATCTACGTGCATACACGTTAAAGGGCGCTCCAGCAGTGCGTTCTGCAAACAGTTCATTCTTAGCCGCAAAAGTAATTTCAAACGTATTTTTATCAGCATTTAATTTGCCATCAGCACACAGTTGATAGGGCAACATGCATGAATCCCTGATTCCTGCTTCCTGCTTCGGCAACAAGGAAGAAGAAAGAGGATTGTCTTTTATATCCTTTATTTCAGCAGGATTCAGTGCGCTAAAATCTGAAGGCAACTTTTTAAACTTCGCGTTGTATATGTCTTTGACAAAAGGTTCACGCTTTACAAAAGCCGGCAATTTTATTTTTTCACCGTTGTAGGGGCGGAATGCGGAAGTGAGATCACCGGACACAACCCGCCGCCAGTCACTGATGTTAGACTCTTTAATGTCTTTGCCGGTTTTCTTTGTGAGGAATTTTTCTAAAAACTGCAGCGTAGAAGTAATATCGAACACCTGGGAATTTACCCAGCCGCCACGAGACCAGGGAGAAGCAATAACCAGGGGAACCCTGTAACCTAAGCCAACCGGCCCTTCACGTGCATCCTCTTTTTTAAAATTGGTACGGCTCAATTCTTCTCCCATGGTTACAAATTCATCAGCGGTATTAATTCCATCTGAAACTTTTCCGGAATTGGAGTCGTTGGGTTTGGGAGCTACAAATGGAGGAATGTGATCGAAGTATCCGTCATTCTCATCATAGTTTAAAATAAAAATTGTTTTTTTCCAGACTTCAGGATTGTTGGTTAAGATATCTAAGACTTCTGAAACATACCACGCACCAAACCAGGGAGCGCCTGGATGATCTGAAAAATACTCTGGCGCTACTAACCATGACACTGTGGGTAATTTACCGCTATTTACATCGTCTCTAAATTGATAAAGTACATCTCCCTTAGGTACTTTTAAGGTGCGGTTCACACCATCCTCCTCATAAGAAAATGGTGCTGTTTGATGATAATCAGGATCATTTACGTTGGTTGTAAAAGCTTTGTAGTGTAGGTTTTTCTCAAAGTCTGATAGTTTCTCAAAGTTTTCAGGACTCCAAACGATGACCTCATTCTTATACTTTTCGAGTTGTTCTTTTTTTTGATTTAATTTTTTTTCTATTTGATTTGCCCTATTCTTTTTTGCCTTTTCAAATTCACGTTGTAATACATCTATTTCAGCAGGGAGTTCACTGATTCTTTTCATTAAAAAATCATAATGTGCTTTATGAAAGCGTACATTGTATTTTTTAAACCACTCCAGGTTATTATCAGTAAAATTGGATAGCCAGTTTTCCTCTTCACCTTCCAATTCTGTTTGCACGCTTAATTCATTCTGATAGACTTTCCATGGAATCCCATGCTCTTCCAATCGCTCAGGAAAAGTGGTCCAATCGCCCTCCTGGCTATAATACAGATCAGAATTTCTTACACGGGCAATTTCACCTGGCTTTGCTCTTGTTTTTCCTGACCAGAAAAAGGAGCGGTTAGTAGTAGTGCCGGTTAATGAAGCACAAAAGTTTTGATCACAAACTGTGAATGCGTCGGCAAGAGAATAATAAAAGGGAAGGTCTTCACGATTATAGTACCCCATTGTCAGGGGCATGTCCTTATAGTCTTTATTGCCGGGACGTTTTGCTTCAAGCCATTTGTCATACTTTCCTTGATTACGGGCATCCTGCTGATTTTCCCACGAGTGTGGAAGACTTCCCATCCAGGTAGCCCTGGTATCTTTAATATTTAAACGAAAGGGCACATATTTTTTACCTTCTTTAGTACTTTGTACCCATACAGGATCGTTACCGGGTAATGTAATAGCGCGGGGATCATTAAAACCTCTTACTCCCTGCAGGCTTCCGAAGCAATGATCAAAAGAACGGTTTTCCTGCATCAGGAAAACGATGTGCTCTGCATCTTCAAAGGTGGTGCCGGGCGCGGGATTAATCGCAATTGCTTTTTGAATGGATGCGGGCAGGCTGCTCCAAAGGCTGGTACCGCCTGCCAATAACGATGCATTCTTAATGAAATCTCTCCTTGTATCCATAATTTAAAACTGTTTTGACGAACTCTTTCTTTTAATTAGCGTTATTAATATTTCTATAATCGTGGTTTCCATATTGTCTCCGGTGCATTATTCTTCATAGCGGTATATCTTGCCAGCATGAAGAGATAATCGCTAAGCCTGTTGATATACTTGATGATCAAAGGATCCACACTGCCACTATTTTGCAAAAGATCCACACAACGCCTTTCCCCCCGCCTGCACACACACCTGGCAATGTGTATAAATGAAACCACAGGAAGCCCGCCGGGTAAAATGAAGTTTTTCATTCGTGGTAATTCCCCATCCATTTGGTCTATTTCCTTTTCAAGCAACTCTACATCACTTTCACTAAGGTCAGGGATGGATAGCTTTGTCACCTTATTGGGATCACACGCCAGTTCAGAGCCGATGGTAAAAAGGCGATCTTGTATTTCTTTTAGAATATTTTTAATAGAATCATCATCGCAATAATCTGAAACCAGGCCAATATAGGAATTCAATTCATCGATAGTGCCATAAGCTTCTATGCGCGTGTCGCTCTTTAAAACTTTGGTGCCACCGATAAGGCTTGTTTTTCCTGCATCACCTGTTTTGGTATATATCTTCATTGACATGTCAACCACTTTTTTAATTGCGATAAAAATACAATGAAATGTTTACAATGAAATGTTTAAGAAGACAGAGTGAATATTTGTGATTAATTCATCCCGCAATATTGATTTTTGGATAAGTCTTCAGAAAAAAATTGATTTCCTTTTCCAGGTTTTTCAGTGACAAAATTGAAATTAACAGAAGAGAAAAATGAACCGAAGCCTTGAAAAAAGTCTTTTAGGGCTAAAATATATCGATTAGCTTATTAATGTCGCTGATACCGGCCTCGGTATGGTAATACTTATGCTGGTACCCTCATGAAGCTTACTTTGGATAATCAGTTTACCATTTATAGATTCAACCCGCTCTCTTATGTTAGTAAGGCCTGATGTTTGCAATTGTTTTTCTACATCAAACCCTATCCCGTCATCGGTTATAGAGAGTTGTAGTGCGTCTTGTTCAGCTTTAATGCTTATTTTGACAGAACGGGCGGATGCATGATTTATGACATTGCTAAGCGATTCCTGGCAAATCCGAAAGAAGTCCATCTTTATTTCGTGCGTTAATAATTTTTCATCGTACTCACTTTCGAAATCGCAGGAGATTTGGTTGAGATGAGAGAAATCATTACAAAGCCATTTTAAAGTTTCATCAAGCCCGAATTGATCGAGCATGTATGGACTCATTTCAAATGCAATTTTTCGTATGTTCTGGATCATCAATTTGGAAATAGTGGATGCATGCTCAATCCTGCTTTTTAAAAATTCTGATAAATCAGGAATATTCTTTTTAATAGTATGAAGATCCATTAAAACGACAGAAGCTAACTGAGCAAGCTCTTCATGTAATTCTATTGAAAAAGTTTTCCGGTCTTTTTCTATTTTGCTTTTAAAATGGTCTGAAAGGGCTCTGAATTTTTTATATTTCTCTTCGATTTCCAGCTCTTTATTTTTTCTGTCAGTAATATCTTTTGCAATTGCACATATTATTTCAAGATCAGGTATATAGAATGAAGTCCATCGGAGCCATACAATATTTCCATCTTTTGTTATATAACGGTTATCAAAATTGATCAGCTCGCTCCCGTTGAATAAACTCTCTCTTTTGCTTAAGGTTAGTTCCCGGTCTTCTGGCCAGATAAATGTAGAAACTGGTTTGGCAAATAATTCCTTCCTGGTATATCCTAGCTTCTCAACAACTGCATCATTTATCTTTATTAGAAATCCTTCTTTATTTACCACGCATAAAAGGTCAGGCGTCATTTCGAAAAATGAAAAAAGATTTGGTGGTGAATTAGATACTATTGATTCCATTTCCATTAAGGTGCTTAAATAATCCGTGGCAATTATAAACTGATTTTTGGGTTAGCAAAAAAGTGTGTTTACAAGGTAGTAAGATACGGGAAAAAAGCAAATTTATTGTTTGACATTTGAAATGCATCCTTACAAATACTTCTTTTTTGATTGTTTCCATCCAACTTCGATAAATTTACATATTCACATTTATATTTATGGCATTATTAGAAAAGCAATTGATTATTAAGCGATCAACAATTCCAGGAGCAGGAAAAGGATTATTTACAAAACAAAATATATCTAAAGGAGAAAGAATTTTAGAATACAAGGGAAGAATTACTACCTGGAAAGATGTGTTGAATGGTAAAAAATTTAATGGATACGTGTATTATGTAACACGCAATCATGTAATAGATGCGATGTCCCGCTTAAAATCGTTGGGAAGGTATGCAAACGATGCAAAGGGAATCACCAGGATAAAAGGCGTGACCAATAATTCAAAGTACGTACAGGAAGGTAAAAAGGTGTATGTAGAAGCAGTAAAGGATATACCTGCACACACCGAAATATTAGTTCCTTATGGCAAAGATTATTGGCAGGTGATACAGGATAATATCAAGATTTTGGAGAAGGAGGCAAAAGCAATAGCCAATAAGCAATGAGACAGCGGTCGCTACCGTAGGTCAGACCGTAGGCAATATACGATGAGCAAGTGTCTTGATTAAAATAAGATCCAATGTCCTTTAAAACTTCCATTGGAGTATTCTAATGCAGGTGCAGGAAATTTGAAAGAATTTAAGACAAACAGCAAGATTTTTACACCCTTTTTATTCGTTCTGATCTTAGTAAAATCTACATCGGGTGAAAGATACCATTGGCGGTAGCGCTTTACATCTCTGCGATCAAAGATCATATTTCCCGCTTTATCATATCCCACATTTTGTGTTCC
>JBDTIC010000213.1:0-3779 GCA_039936595.1 Ginsengibacter sp.
TGGAACATACGGGATTCAGATGTGTGAGAGATCAGAAATAAAAATCATCCTCAACGTTTGGAATTGCAACTTATTAATAAAATCCATCTGCATTTATTTTTCCCATGATCAATGCACACAATGTTTATCCTTCGTAAACATCGCAAACTCAATTTTTTTTACCAGGATGGAATCGTATTCGTTATAAATAAACCTTCCGGATAAAGGTTTGTCCACAAGTAGTATTGATACCAACAGGTACCGGATGAACAGGGTTATTTCTCCCTCCCTTTTTAACTTAAACTCTTTTTAAAAACAGCCCGCTGGTTTACTCTACATCCTTCCATTCGTTAAGAACTGGTTAATATCAGACTATAATAAGTTAAAATTGAGGTATTAAATATTTAACAAGTACACGTACTTTGCGTAATTATTTAATAAGTTTATGAACTAACTGCATTTCAGACATGGAAAAACAAAACATATTTAAGAAAAAACTTAAAAGACATCTTTATTTTAAGAAGATGGTTTCCTGTGCTGAATTAAGTAACCTAACAAACAAGAGTTTACCTTTTACTACTAAATTTTTAAATGAATTAATTGCTGAAGGAAGTGTGGTAGAAACTGGTTTTGCAAATTCGACAGGAGGCCGCCGTGCGCAAATGTATTCTCTAAAGCCTGACATCAATTTCATTTTGGCGGTTGCCATGGACCAGTACATTACAAAGATGAATGTTTTGGATATGCACAATCATCCTATGACTGAAGATTTTAAAGTTGAACTGCCCCTACACAATAACCCTGATTCTCTTTCTCAATTAAGAACCCATATAGTTCAGTTTCTGAGCAAATCGAAAATTTCTAAAGATAAATTTATTGGGATAGGAATTAGTATGCCGGGTTTCGTGGATGTAAAAAAAGGACTGAACCATTCATTTTTGGATGCCGGTGACACTAATATCGTGGATTACATTCGCGAAGAAATTGACCTTCCTGTTTTAATTGATAATGATTCCAGTCTGATAGCGCTAGTGGAAATGAGATTAGGCATAGCACGGAATCATAAGAATGTTATGGTTATTAATATCGGATGGGGAGTGGGCCTTGGAATGATCCTCGATGGAGAATTGTTTCGCGGGCATAATGGCTTTGCAGGCGAATTTAGTCATATACCGGTGTTTAAAGATAATGAGAAGATTTGTAGTTGCGGTAAAACAGGATGCCTCGAAACAGAAACCTCCCTTTTGGTAATCATTGAAAAGGCCATATTCGGCCTGAAAAAAGGCAGAATGTCCGTTTTAAATAATCTTTCTTTTGACCATCTCGAAGCAGCTTGTTGTGCTATCATGGACGCAGCTTATAAAGGCGACACGTTTGCCGTGGAGCTTTTTTCTAAAGCTGGCTATAATCTCGGCCTGGGCATAGCTATACTTCTCACTTTACTTAATCCTGAACTCATCGTATTAAGCGGACGAGGTGCCGAGGCTGGAAGATTATGGTTGGCCCCTATCCAGCAGGCGATAAATGAACACTGCATACCGAAGATTGCAGAAGATACTCAAATAAAAATTTCCACATTGGGACCCCGTGCTGATTTAATAGGAGCGGCAGCATTAGTGATGGAAAATTATGATAGTATGCAAACCGGAAACGTCCCGATAGCTATCGGAATGAAAATGAAAAATGAAATAGCAAATAAAAAAATAAAAACCGCTTGATGTTAAAGATAATAAACCTGGGTAAATCCTACAAAAGTTCAGATTGCACAATTAAAATTAAAGCCATTATTAAAAACTAAAATGTCACGATGAAACAAAGTAAACGACTATTTCTAATCCTTGCGCTGCTCTTCAGCTCAGCGATTGTATTTGCCCAGGAAAAACAAATTACAGGCACAGTAAATGACAATACAGGCTCACCTGTAGCTAACGCATCTGTACTTATAAAAGGTACTAATGTAGGTACGACCACTGATGCTAACGGGCATTTTAGCATTTCAACAAAGGGCCCGGGCACCGTTTTGGAAATTAGTTCTGTGGGTTTCGAGTCTAAAGATATTCCTGTAGGGCAAAATAACGTTATGGAGGTAGTACTGGACGCCGGTAAAAGTACCATGCAGGAAGTAGTAGTAACGGCCTTAGGTATTTCCAAACAAAAACGGCAACTTGGCTTTTCTATTACTGAAGTAAAGGGTGATGATCTTGCTAAAACGAATGAAGTAAACCCTGTAAACGCTTTGCAGGGAAGAGTAGCAGGTGTGCAGATTGACCAGGGAGCAGGAGGTCTGTTTGGTAACTCTAAGATAGTTATCCGGGGTAACTCAACACTGGGAACCAATAACCAGCCCATATTTGTGATAGATGGAGTCATAATGGACAACGATGTCTTTGGAGGAACCGGTCGCGATTTTGGAAACGATCTCAAAGATCTCAACATGGATAATTTTGCATCTGTATCCATACTCAAAGGTTCTGCGGCAGCGGCTTTGTATGGTACGAGGGCAATAAACGGCGTGGTACTTATCACCACCAAAAAGGGTTCGGCACGTAAAGGAGTGGGCGTAACGGTAAATGAAGCTTACAGTATTTCACAGCCCTATTCAGGGCCGCAATTTCAAAATCAATTTGGCGGTGGAAGTGTAGGTGGCTTTTTCACAGATAACAGAGATCCGAACTATCAATCGGATCCATGGACAACAAAAGTTTTCCCGATAGACCCCATTTCAGGCAAACCCTATATTGATCATCAAACAGGAAGAGAATTGGAGAATTGGGGGCCGCGCATGGAAGGGCAGGACGTAACTAACTACGATGGCACTACAACAAAATACCTTCCACAGCCCAATAACTTTTTACAAGCTTTTCAAACCGGAATGGGTAATAATGTGAATGTGGCCTTAGATGGAGGTACGGAAAAATCAACTTTCCGGTTATCGTATAATCATAACGACGCTGAGGGAGTAGCCAGGAATAATAACCTGATAAAAAATGCATTCGACCTGCGTGCCACCCACGACTTTAATAAGTTTATTAGCGTGGATGTAAGTGCCGCATATTCCAATTTTACCGGAAAAAATCCACCGCGTTTAGGCGGACTGGATGCATTTGGATCCTTCAATATAGGCCACATGTACACCTGGGTTTTACCGCGAAACTATGACACCCGTTATTGGATGCAGAAAGATAAATATACCAGTATCCTGGGAGGCGTGCCTGATCCAAACAATCAGAATGAGCCTAACAAAGTACCTGAAGCCAGGTTTTGGTATTCTTTGTATAATGATAATTATGTACAAAATGAGCAACTAGTGAGGGGAAGGGTTGCAGTGACTTTGAAGCTGGCAGATTGGGCAAAACTGGTACTCGAAGGCAATTTTAATAACATCTATTCCAAAACAGACAATTCAGAATTAGGCGAAGGAATTAATTTTTCGGGCGGATCGTATAGCCTTGGTTTTAACAACAAACAAAGCGGCCTGTTAAAAGCTATGTTGATGATGAATAAAGATATCAGCAAAGACATTAGTATCAGTGGATATATAGGGGCAGAATCACAAAAAAACAGAATTGATTATGACAGTAGTGCAACTTCCGGCGGATTAAACTATCCAGGAGGTTTTTTTATCTCAAACTCTGTTAATCCTCAAATAACTAAAGGTGGCGTCCGAAGCAGAAAGAATTTCAATTCTTTGTATGCCAGTGCGGACATCGGATATAAAGACATGTTGTATCTACAGGCCACCTTCCGCGGTGACTGGTCTTCTGCACTTACTTATTCTGATGGAAGCGGTAATAATTTTT